>NZ_JAFFZF010000032.1:0-70482 GCF_016924115.1 Gordonia sp. BP-119 | reverse complement strand
AATCACCCGACGAGCAGCCTGAGCCTTGTACTCCGGCGTAAACGACCGCCTCCTGGACATGTCGACATCCTTCCAGCAGGACCCCTGGCCCCACTATCTCGGTGTCCACTCAAACTGGGGAGGCTCATACCACCGCCGCCTCCAGACGTGGTGAGCACATTCCATCCCAGCCTCGACTGGTCTCACCGATTCGAGCTCCTTCCCCTCGGCGTGCGCTGCACCTACTGGATTCGAGACGACCCCCGAATCACAATGAGCACCCACAGCCCCCGGCCGTACTCGGTGTGCAGCTACGGAGCGCTCGTCGTTGCCTTCGTCCAGGCCATCCGAGTCGTCAATCCCGACCTGCTCAGACGCGGTGCGTCGCCGCGGCCAGCGCGTGCAGGTGATGGCGGGCAGATGTAGGCGTGCCACAGTTGATGAGTGCGTACCAAGGTGTTGTTTTTCTGGGTGCTCGGTGGAATCATCACCGCCTTCGCCGCCGCGATCGTGCTCATCGGTGCCGCTGGTTGGCTCACTCTTCGCTCGTCGTGGTTCGAGGACAGCCTGTCCAAGGTGTCGGTCACAGAAGACGCCGACGGGGCTGAACGGATCGCCGAAGCCATGGGTGTTCACCTGAACGACAGCGCCATCAACTACGGGGAAGTGACATCGCAGTTGCAAGGCAAACCGAGTGCTTACGTCGTCGTGAAAGCGGACGGTGCGATGTTGCGCGACAGGATCATTCGGCAGTCACGGCTGCACTGTGCGACCACCGATCCGCCGAATATGGCGTCGATGCGCTCACCGTCGAGGCACGGCCCGCCGCCCTCACCGACTCTGATGGCATGTGGCCGGCCGGCTGGCGACTACAACGACCCGGCGTCAGCGGGGGAGTGGGGCGGTCATCTCACCGTCTGGTTCGACCCCCAGGCGGGTGACCGCAGCACATGGCTCTACATTTCCGCCGCCCCATTCTGATCGAACGGGTGCAGCACGCTTCGCGTAGTTCGTACAGCGCCACTCGAACTAATGACGACCCGCCTGTGAGGGCCGACCGTAATGATGGATGAGTGAATTTCGATGGCATGATCCGTGTGCAGGCGGTGCGCTCGTCGACACGGTCGTCCTCCTCGACGAGGCCGTCGGGTAGGGCTGCCCGCGGCGATTAGATGGTGGATGTGCTGGTGGCCACGGCCGGACTATCCGAATGCGCTGCTGATTGCCGCGCGGACAACTGGCCGTTCTATATCGGTTTCGCGTTGTTTGTGTTGTTCTGCGTCTGGATCACCTTGTCGATGTTCGCGACTGTCGACGTCATCAGTCGTCACATCGGGCCCCGTCGCAGTGCGACGTGGGTCGGCGTTGTGTGGCTTGTTCAGCGTTTGGAACGGTGTCACCGAGGCCGCGGCGGTGTCGGTCTCGCGATGAGCGGGGCCACTAGACTCAAGGCGTGACCGGAGCCGACGATTCGACACGTGACCGCGACGGTCTCCCGGATCCCGGTCCGACCGAGGACGATGCGACATCCGCCGCGGACGGCCCGGACGGGCCCTCCGCAGCGAACGATAGGACCGGTGGGTCGACCCGTCGTCGGGGCGACCGGCTTCCCGTCCGACGCGACGATCCCGACCGTCCCGGACCCGGGCGCCGGATGGCCGACCTGCTGGCCCGCACCGACTCCAGGGCCGGGGTCGTCAAGGCGGCTCGCGCCGCACGAGATCTGATCCCGCACGACGAGAACCCGATCACCGGGCCGCGTGCATCCGACCGCGTGGCCCGCCTCATCAGCGAGTCCCGGCCCGAGAAACCCAGTGCCATACGAGAGCTCGGCCTCGCATCGATCCAGGTGTGGCAGGCGTTGGTGACCACACGACGTCGTCGATCCGAACGCACCCCAGTCCCCGCCACCATCTTGGTCACCGATCTCGTCGGATTCTCGACGTGGGCCCTGCATGCCGGAGACGACCAGGTCCTCCAACTCCTGCGCGACGTCAACGGCGTCACCGAGAACATCGTGCGCAGCCGCGGCGGACGCATCGTCAAACATCTCGGCGACGGGACGATGGCCGTGTTCATCGACGGTGTCGAAGCGATCGAGGCCGGTCACGAGGTGATTGTCGCCGTGAGTGCCCTGACGGTCGGGGACTACCGGCCACAGCTGCGAGCCGGTCTCCACACCGGCGAACCGCGGGCGGTCGGTGACGATTTCCTCGGTGTCGATGTGAACGTCGCCGCTCGGGTCGCGGCAGCGGCGGGAGCCGGTGAGCTGTTGGCCAGCGGAGCGACCGTCGAGGCCGCCGGCGCTGATCGGTACGCCACTCGTCGTCGGCGATTCCGCGCCAAGGGGGTACCGCGCGACATCGAGGTGTTCGCCGTCGTGCCCCGCTACTCCGACTGACCGATCCTCGACCTGTTTGCTAGCAGGGTGTGTGTACGCCGAAGAGATCGAGAGGACTACGTGCGGCCGCGCCGACTTTACGGGCCCGATAGACGCGTTGCCTGTGCCCGCCGACACGCACGATGGGCGCACGACGGGCCGTGACCACCGCACGACTGGTCAACCCCAGCTGCGGCTCCCGCCCCTCGAGGATCTTGTCGATCGCACGCACTACTCCACGGGCCGAATGTTGTTGACGCGACGGGCATCTGCGGCCAGCGTCTGATCCAGTTCGAATGGGTCTGACGAGTCGGCGTGGGTCTCACTCGAGACCCACGCCGGCTTCCAGTCAGCGCTGCGCGGCGGCGAGCGCCTCGTTGAACGTCGTGCTCGGACGCATGACGGCGGCGGTCTTGTCCCAGTCGGGGTAGTAGTAGCCGCCGATGTCGACCTGCTCGCCCTGCACCGCGTTGAGCTCCTCGACGATCTTGTCCTCGTTGGCCGCGAGGGTTTCGGCCAGCGACGAGAAGTGCTTCGCGAGCTCGTCGTCCTCGGTCTGCGCGGCGAGTTCCTGCGCCCAGTAGAGCGCCAGGTAGAACTGGCTGCCGCGGTTGTCGAGTTCGCCGGTCTTGCGCGACGGTCCCTTGTCGTTCTCGAGCAGCTTGCCGGTGGCGGTGTCGAGGGCCTTCGCGAGGAGAACGGCGCGCTTGTCGTCGAACTTCTTGCCCACGTCCTCGAGGCTCACCGCGAGCGCGAGGAACTCGCCGAGCGAGTCCCAGCGGAGGTGGTTCTCCTCGATGAGCTGCTTGACGTGCTTCGGCGCAGAACCGCCCGCGCCGGTCTCGTAGAGTCCGCCGCCGGCCATCAGCGGGACGATCGACAGCATCTTGGCGCTGGTGCCGAGTTCCAGGATCGGGAACAGGTCGGTCAGGTAGTCGCGCAGGATGTTGCCCGTCGCCGAGATGGTGTCCAGGCCGCGGACGACGCGCTCGAGGGTGTACCGCATGGCGCGGACCTGCGACATGATCTGGATGTCGAGGCCCTCGGTGTCGTGATCCGGCAGGTACTTGTGGACCTTCTTGATCAGCTCGTTCTCATGCGGGCGGTACGGGTCGAGCCAGAAGAGCACCGGCATCCCGGAATCGCGGCACCGGTTCACGGCCAGCTTGATCCAGTCCTGGATGGGCGCGTCCTTGACGATGCACAGACGCCAGATGTCGCCCTCTTCGACGGTCTGGGTGAGCAGCACCTCGCCGGTCTCCAGATCGGTGATGTTGGCGGTGCCGCCCGCGGGGACCTCGAAGGTCTTGTCGTGCGAGCCGTACTCCTCGGCCTTCTGCGCCATCAGACCGACGTTGGGCACCGTGCCCATCGTCGTGGGATCGAACTGTCCGTTGGTCTTACAGAAGTTGATCATCTCCTGGTAGATGCGGGAGAAGGTCGACTCCGGGTTGACGGCCTTGGTGTCCTTGAGCCGGCCGTCGGCGCCGTACATCTTGCCGCCCGCGCGGATCATGGCCGGCATCGAGGCGTCGACGATGACGTCGCTGGGGGAGTGGAAGTTGGTGATGCCGCGGGCCGAGTCGACCATCGCCAGCTCGGGGCGATGCTCGTGGCACTTGTGCAGGTCGTCGATGATCTCCTCGCGCTGCGCGCTGGGCAGCGACTCGATCTTGCTGTAGAGATCCGACAGCCCGTTGTTGACGTTGACGCCGAGCTCGTCGAAGAGTTCGCCGTGCTTCTCGAAGGCCTCGCGGTAGAAGACCTTGACCGCGTGCCCGAAGACGATCGGGTGCGAGACCCGCATCATGGTGGCCTTGACGTGCAGCGAGAACATCACGCCGGTCTTGTATGCGTCGTCGATCTGTTCCTCGTAGAACTTGATCAGGGCTTTCTTGCTCATGAACATGCTGTCGATGACGTCACCGTCGGTCAGCGTGACCTCGGGCTTGAGCACGAGGGTCTCGCCGGAGTCGGTGATCAGCTCCATCTTGACCTTGCGGTCGCCGGAGACGGTCATCGACTTCTCACCGTGGTAGAAGTCGCCTTCGCGCATGTGGGCGACGTGGGTGCGCGAAGCCATCGACCACTCACCCATGCTGTGCGGGTGCTTCTTCGCGTACTCCTTGACCGCCTTCGGTGCTCGACGGTCCGAGTTGCCTTCGCGCAGAACGGGGTTCACGGCGCTACCGAGGCACTTGGTGTACCGGTCGCGAATCGCGCGCTCCTCGTCGGTCTTCGGGTTGCCCGGGAAGTCGGGCAGGTCGTAACCCTTGCCCTGGAGCTCCTTGATGGCGGCGAGCAGCTGGGGGACCGACGCGGAGATGTTGGGGAGCTTGATGATGTTGGTGTCGGACTTCTGGGTCAGCTTGCCGAGCTCGCCCAGGTTGTCGGTGACCTTCTGGTCATCGGGCAGGAGGTCGGAGAACTCGGCGAGGATGCGAGCCGCGACGGAGATGTCGCTGGTCTCGACGGCGATCCCGGCCGCTCCGGCGAACGTGCGCACGACCGGCAGAAACGCGTGAGTGGCGAGCATGGGTGCCTCGTCGGTCAGCGTATAGATGATGGTCGGCTGTTCGGCACTCATGCGATGTGTTCTCGATTCTGTCTTGGTCGACGCGTTTGTGTGTTCGGCCTTGTGGGTCCGGTTTTACCGATATCACGACGGGGATGGACTCGCGTGACATCCACCCATGATTTTGCCTGTCCGGGCCGGGCGGCGGGAGACGTGGTCGGTGGATTCGCGTCGAACGCCAGGTGGTAACGGCTGTGACCTGGCCTGCGTCCCAAAATTTGTGTGGTCGACGCCACAGATGGTTCGCCCGGGTGCCGACATGAGTCGACCCCACTCGGTTGGCGGGTGATCGCCGTCGAGCGGGGTCGGTCGGGACGGTGGGGCTTGGCGCGGGTGGTGTCAGGCGACGCGAACCGGCACGGTCTGCCGGAGCCTGATCAGGCCGTCCCGGATGCGGGACTTGACGGTCGGCAGGGCGACGTCGAGATGTTCGGCGACCTCGCGGTAGGTGAGCCCATGGAAGTAGGCGAGCTCGATCGCCTGGCGCTGCAGCGGGGTGAGGGTTTCCAGGCCGGTGTGGATCAGGCGGGCGATCTCGCGTCGCTCCACCGATTCGCTGACCTCGTCGACCTCGCGGCCGGTGTCGGCGATGCCGTAGGCCACTGTCCGGCGGGTCGCCGCCGACTCCGATCGCACGCGATCGACCGCGCGCCGATGTGCGAGCGTGAGAATCCATGACAGTGCGGAGCCGGACGCGGGATCGTAGGCGTCAGCATTGCGCCAGACCGCCAGGAACGTCTCCTGGGTGGCCTCCTCGCTGTAGCCCGGATCGCGGAGGACACGCAGCGTCATGCCGTAGACCCGGTCACACGTCGCGTCGTAGAACTGCGCGAACGCGTCCATGTCGCCGGTGGCCACCCGGGCGAGGAGAGTGCTCAGTTCGGTGTCTTTCATCACGAAGCTCCTTGCCGCAGATGGATTGTCCCGCTCTCGGGGCTCACGTCGGGCGGCACTGCGCCGGGTGGCCGAGTTGCGATGTGTCCAACGCTAGGCCCCGCGCTGCGCAAAGTGATCATCGCGACACACAACGGGACGCTTTCGCAATACTTGGTAACGGGGAGATAACGGCGGCGCTCCTACCCTCCGAACCGCCGATGAGCTGGGATGTCGGCGCCGCGGAGTAGCCTGCTCGCCACGAGAGGAGCGTGGATGCCTGACGACACCACAACGATCGCCGACGGTCGTGCACGTTGCCTGTGGGCGGCGCGCGAACCGGAGACCACCTATCACGACACGGAGTGGGGGTTCCCGATCGCCGGTGACACGGCGCTGTTCGAGCGTGTCTGCCTCGAGGGCTTCCAGTCGGGTCTGAGCTGGCGGACGATCCTGATCAAGCGGGAGAACTTCCGTGCGGCGTTCGCGGGGTTCGACATCGAACGCGTGGCACGCTTCACCGAGGCCGACGTCGCCAGGCTGCTCGCCGACGCCGGCATCATCCGACACCGCGGCAAGATCGAGGCATCGATCAACAATGCTCGCCGGGCCGTCGAATTGATCGACGAGCAGGGGTCGCTGGAGTCCTATTTCTGGAACTATGCCCCCGCCGGGGACCACGTACCCGGTTCGATGACGACCTCGCCCGAGTCGCTCGCTCTGTCCAAGGACCTGAAGAAGCGCGGCTGGCGGTTCGTCGGTCCGACCACGATGTTCGCCCTCATGCAGGCAACGGGAATGGTCAACGACCACGCGTACGGCTGCGTGATCCGCGAGGACGTGGAAGCGGCGCTGCGCAAGGCGAGGCCGCACAAATTGTAGACAATCCGACAATGTGCCATCATCCCTGCATGACGGCCCAAATCGGCATCGGGATGGTGTGCCCGTTCGACATGGCTCTCGATCGTGAGCTGTGGCGGTGGATGCCGGATTCGGTGTCGCTGTACTTCACCCGCACCGGTTTCATCGACGCGCCGGTGGACGTGGAACTGTGCCGCGACCTCAACAACCACGCCGAGATCGCCGCCGCCGTGCGCGCCGTCTCGTCGGTCGGTCCGCGTTCCTTCGGTTACGCCTGCGCGTCGGGCAGCTTCGTCTACGGGATGGCCGGCGCGCTCGAGATCTCGAACTGCATGGTCGCGGCCGGCGCCGACCGGGCGGTGACGACGTCCGAGGCCCTGATCCGCGCCCTCGATGCGCTGAACGTCGGTACGCTCTCGGTCGCCACGCCGTACACCGCGTCCCTCACCGGCCTGCTGTGCGATTTCCTCGCCGAGTCCGGCCGGAGCGTCGTCGCCCAGGCGGGACTCGGGCGGAACTCCGAGATCTGGACCATTCCGTACCACGTGACCGCGGACCTCATACGCGCCGCGGACCACCCCGACGCCGACGCGATCTTCGTGTCCTGCACGAACCTGTGGACCTACGACATCCTCGCCGGGCTCGAAGCCGAACTCGGCAAGCCCGTCCTGTCGGCGAACCAGGTCACCGCCTGGGCGACCCTGTGCGACGCCGGGGTTCTCGGTGAGATCAACGGGCCCGACGGCTCGTCGGAAGGCCATGCGCAGACACTGTTTGCCCGTAGCATTGCCGCATGACCTCGAGCGCGGCGACATTCGGCGAAGCAGGCACCGCCAAGTACGTGAATCTGACGACCTACCGCAAGGACGGCACTGCGGTGACCTCGCCGCTGTGGGCGGCGCTCGACGGCGACCAACTCGTCATGTGGACCGTCGCGGATTCGTGGAAGGTCAAGCGTCTGCGACGCGATCCGCTCATCGTCGTGCAGGCCTGTGACGTCCGGGGCCACAAGACTTTCGGCGCACCGGTCAGCGGTACCGCCGAGGTGCTCGACGCCGCGGACAGCGGTCGCGTCAAGAAGGCCATCACCGACAAGTACGGACTCCTCGGCAAGATCACCATGCTCGGCAGCAAGCTCCGCCGGGGCGATCACGGCAGCGTGGGGATCGTCATCACGCCTACGGCGTAAAGGTCAGAAGCGCGCGGATGTCAACGCGGCGTCAACAATGACGCGAACCGCGTATGGAATGCGTTAAGAGCTCTTTCGCGGCCCGTCGGGCTGCGTGATTCTTCGACGTGGCCACCGAGTGGTGGACGTCGATGTGATCGGAGAGTGACTGCGTGGCGGATCTCGTGTACGTGCTGCTGGCCCTCGCAGGGTTCGCCCTGTGTGTGCTGGCGGTGCGGGCCCTCGATGTGCGGACCAGATCGTGACCGCCGACGGGGTGACCAACGTCGTGCTGCTGGCTTTCGCCGCCGCGACCGTGGTGTTCCTGCTCGTCGCGCTGGTGTTCCCGGAGAGGTTCTGACGCCGTGAACACAACTGTTGCGGGACTGCTGCAGGTGGCCGCGCTGGTCGTCATCCTCGCCGTCGCCTACGTCCCTCTGGGCGATCACATGGCACGCGTCTACACCGGTGAGAAGGACCTTCTCGTCGAGCGCGTCCTCTACCGGATGGCGCGGGTGGACCTCCGCCGCCAGCAGACCTGGGTGGGTTACGCCCTTGCGGTGCTGGCCTTTTCGCTGATCTCGTTCCTCGTCGTCTACCTGTTGCAGCGTCTGCAAGGGGAGTTGCCGTGGTCCGACGGCAAGTCCGGTGTGGCCCCGTCGATGGCGTTCAACACCGCCATCTCTTTCGTCAGCAACACCAACTGGCAGTCCTTCTCGCCCGAAGTCGTGATGAGCAACCTGACACAGATGCTCGGCCTCGCCGTCCAGAACTTCGTGTCCGCGGCGGTGGGACTGGCGGTCGCCATCGCGGTCATCCGCGGGATCGTGAGCCGCCGCGGAACCGGCGAGATCGGGAACTTCTGGGTGGACCTGGTGCGCGGATCGGTCCGAATCCTGTTGCCGCTCAGCCTCGTCCTCGCGACACTGCTGATCACCCAGGGGCTGGTGCAGTCCTGGCACACCGGGTTCGGCTGGACGACCCTCGACGGTGCCGATGCGCGGAGCATGCTCGGCCCGTTCGCCTCGCAGGAGGCCATCAAGGAACTCGGCACCAACGGTGGCGGGACACTGTCGGCGAACTCGGCACACCCGTTCTCCAACCCGACGCCGCTGTCGAACCTGCTGGAGATCGCCGCACTCCTGTTGATTCCGGTCTGCCTGACGCGCACCTACGGAAGGATGGTCGGCGACCGCCGGCAGGGACTGACGCTGCTCGGCGTGATGGCCGCGATCTGGTCGCTGATGCTCACGCTCGTGTGGATCTTCGAGAGCCGCACCGCCGGAGGCGCTTCCGCGGCCGCCGGGGCGATGATGGAAGGCAAGGAGGTCCGGTTCGGCATCCCCGGATCGGCGCTGTTCGCGGTGTCGACCACCGGCACGTCGACCGGCGCGGTGAACTCCGCGCACGACAGTTTCTCGGCGGTCGGCGGCGGCGCCGTCCTGTGGAACATGCTGCTCGGTGAGGTCGCACCCGGCGGTGTGGGATCGGGTCTGTACGGCATCCTCGTGATGGCGATGATCACCGTCTTCATCGGTGGTCTGCTCGTCGGGCGCTCGCCCACGTTCCTCGGTAAACGCATCGGACAGCACGAGATCACCATGGCCGCGCTGTACGTGCTGGTGATGCCGGCGCTCGTGTTGATCGGCACCGGGATCTCCATGATCCTGGGATCGACGACGCAGGCGCAGGGCAACAGCGGAGAGCCGGGCACTCCGGGCTCGATCCACGGGTTCACCGAAGTCCTGTACGCATACGCATCGGCGGCGAACAACAACGGCAGTGCGTTCGGCGGACTCACGGTGACCGGTGACTGGTTCCAGGCCTCGCTCGGCATGGCCATGCTCTTGGGCCGTTTCCTGCCCATCGTGCTGGTGCTCGCGCTGGCCGGGCTGCTCGCCCGGCAGACGCCGCGCGGCGGTGACGCCCGGTCCGGGGACCCCGCGCGACCGTCGGCCGCCACCGGGGACCGAGTCGGCGGCGCGTCGACCGCGGTTCTCACCGTCCCTGCCGACACCGCCACCGATGACGTTGCGGCGGATACGCGTTCGACCCTGCCCACCTCCGGACTCCTGTTCGGATTCCTTCTGACCGCGACCATCGTGCTCGTCGCCGGTCTCACCTTCTTCCCGGCCATGGCGCTGGGACCGATTGCCGAGGCACTGCTGTGACCACACAACTCGTCACCACCGACGATCCTGACAAGACGGGCGTCGTGGATCCCACCGACCCCGAGCCGACGCTGGTGTCGCGCGGCGCCTTCGACGTGCGTTCGCTGGTGACGTCGATGCCGCTGGCACTGCGGAAGCTCAGCCCGCGCGATCAGGCCCGGAACCCGGTGATGTTCGTCGTGTTCCTCGGAGCCGTCGTCACCACCCTGCTCGCGATGCTGCGGCCATCCTGGTTCAGCTGGACCGTCGCCGCCTGGCTGTGGTTCACCGTGCTGTTCGCCAACCTCGCCGAAGCCGTCGCCGAGGGACGTGGCCGGGCGCAGGCCGACAGTCTACGAAAGGTGAAGCGGGACACGGTCGCCCGTCGGCTCATCGCCGACGACGACGTCGCCGGGGTCGGGGCGACCCAGGAGGTGGCCGGCAGCGAACTGCGGATCGGGGACCTCGTCGTGGTCGAGACCGGCGAGATCATCGCCGGTGACGGCGACGTCGTCGACGGGATCGCCACCGTGGACGAGTCGGCGATCACCGGTGAGTCGGCGCCGGTCGTCCGCGAATCCGGTGGCGATCGCTCGGCGGTCACCGGCGGAACCGTGGTGCTCTCCGACCGCATCGTCGTCCGGATCACCACGGCGCCGGGGGAGACCTTCGTCGACCGGATGATCGCGCTCGTCGAAGGCGCCGCCCGAAAGAAGACCCCCAATGAGATCGCGCTGGACATCCTGCTGACGAGCCTGACGGTGATCTTCCTGCTCGCGGTCGTCGCCGTCGGGCCGATGCAGGAGTACGCCGGGCAGTCGCCCGATCCGGTGAAATTGATCGCGCTGCTGGTGTGCCTCATACCGACGACCATCGGCGCCCTGCTCAGCTCGATCGGCATCGCCGGCATGGATCGGCTGGTGCAGCGCAACGTCCTGGCCATGTCGGGACGCGCGGTCGAGGCGGCCGGTGACATCGACACGCTGCTGATGGACAAGACCGGGACGATCACCTACGGCAACCGCCGCGCCACCGACCTGAACCCGGCACCGGGAGTGTCCGTCGACGAACTGGCGCGTGTCGCCTGTCGGTGCAGCCTCGCCGACGACACACCCGAGGGCCGCAGCATCGTCGAGCTCTGCCGGTCCGCGTACGGCGTCACGACGGACGGCGGGGCCGACACGACCATCCCGTTCACCGCGCAGACGCGGATGAGCGGCGTGGATTCCGACGACGGTGGTGCACTCGTCGAGTACCGCAAGGGCGCCGCCGATGCGGTCGCCCGATGGGTCGCCGCCGGCGAGGGCACCGTCGACGACACCGTCGCCGCCGATGTGGAGCGGGTCTCGTCGGCGGGCGGTACACCGCTCGTGGTCGGGGTTCGCACCCACGGGCAACCGGCCCGGGTCATGGGTGTGATCGCGTTGTCCGACGTGGTGAAACCGGGCATGACGGCACGGTTCGCGCAGCTGCGCGCGATGGGCATCCGCACCGTGATGGTCACCGGCGACAACCCGCTCACCGCCCGGGCCATCGCGACCGAGGCCGGTGTCGACGACTTCGTCGCCGAGGCCACACCCGAGCAGAAGCTGGATCTCATCCGCTCCGAGCAGGCCGCCGGGCGCCTCGTCGCGATGACCGGCGACGGCACCAACGACGCACCCGCTCTGGCGCAGGCCGACGTGGGCCTCGCGATGAACACCGGGACATCGGCGGCCAAGGAAGCCGGCAACATGGTGGATCTCGACTCCGACCCGACGAAACTCATCGAGGTCGTCGGCATCGGCAAGCAGTTGCTGATCACCCAAGGTGCCCTGGCGACGTTCTCGCTCGCCAACGACCTCGCGAAGTACTTCGCGATCCTGCCCGCGATGTTCACCGCCGTCTATCCGCAACTCGACGCCCTGAACATCATGGGCCTGCATTCGGCGCAGTCGGCGATCGTGTCCGCGGTGATCTTCAACGCACTGATCATCGTGGCGCTCATCCCGCTGTCGTTGCGCGGCGTGCGCTACCGGCCGGACTCGGCGTCGAAGTTGTTGGGCCGCAACCTACTCGTCTATGGAATCGGTGGGGTGGTCACGCCGTTCATCGGTATCTGGCTGATCGATCTCCTCGTTCGTCTTCTTCCGGGAATGGGATGACGTCATGAACACAGTCTGGTCCGGCTTCGTCCGGCAATGCGTCGCCGCCGCGGGCATGATCCTCGGTCTCACGATCATCCTCGGTCTCGTCTATCCCGCTGCCGTGTGGGCGATCTCGCGGGTGAACACCGACGGGGCGGAGGGCTCGCGGGTGTTCGATACCGCGGGATGTGCGGTCGGCTCGACGCTGGTCGGTGTCGACCCGCAGGTCGAAGCGGGTGCGCCCGATCCGTACCTGCATGCGCGGGTCGTGGGCGCCCCGGGTGAGCCGATGGCGACCGGCGATCCGTCGGCGTCCGCGGCGACCAATCAGGGGCCCAACAGCGAGGTCCTGCTGACCAACGTCACCGCGCGTCGTGCGCTGATCGCCGAACGGGAGGGAGTGACCCCCGCTCAGGTGCCCGCCGACGCGGTGACCGGGTCGGGGTCGGGTCTCGACCCGCACATCAGTCCCGCCTATGCCGGGCTACAGGTCGCCCGGCTCGCGCGCGAGAACCGTCGGTCACCCGCGGAGATCGAGGCGGTCATCGACGCGCACACCGAGGGCAGACAGTTCGGATTCCTCGGTGAGCCCCGCGTGAACGTCCTCGAGGTGAACCTCGCGTTGGGGCACGCGCCGCCCGGCTGTCGCGCCCCGTGAGCGCGGTTAGACTCGGTCGATGACATCAGCGGTGACCGGGCACCACGATGGTCGCGGCAAGCTGCGGGTGTTCCTCGGTTGTGCGCCCGGCGTCGGCAAGACCTACGAGATGCTCGCGCAGGCCAGAACCCTTGTCGACGAGGGTGTGGACGTCGTGATCGGGGTCGTCGAATCCCACGGTCGGGTCGCGACTGCCGCTCTCGCGGAAGGTGTGGAGGTCGTCCCGCGCACCAGACGGCCCTACCGCGGGACACCGCTGGAGGACATGGATCTCGAGGCGGTGCTGGCTCGCCGGCCGCAGGTGGTGCTGGTCGACGAGCTCGCCCACACGAATGTCCCCGGGCTCCGAAACCGCAAGCGGTGGGAGGACATCGAGGAGTTGCTCGCCGCGGGGTTCGACGTCTACTCGACGATCAACATCCAGCATCTGGAGAGTCTGAACGACGTCGTCGCCCAGATCACCGGAGTGGTCCAACGGGAGACCGTGCCCGACGACATCGTGCGCGGTGCCGATGAGATCGAACTCGTCGACATCGATCCGCAAGCGTTGCGCCAGCGCCTGTCCGCGGGCAAGGTCTATCCGAACGGGCGGGTCGACGGTGCCCTGGCCAACTACTTCCGGCAGGGCAATCTCACCGCGCTGCGCGAGCTCGCGCTGTTGTGGCTCGCCGACCAGGTCGACGACAAGCTTGCGGATTATCGTGCGGCGCGCTCCATCACCGAGACCTGGGAAGCGCGTGAACGGGTCGTGGTGGCCGTCACCGGTGGCGCCGAATCGCCGACCCTGCTCCGCCGCGCGAGCCGGATCGCATCGCGGTCGAGCGCCGAACTGCTGGCCGTCCATGTGGTCAGGGGCGACGGGCTGACCGGTGCGGGCGTGGACCTCGCCGCGCTCAAGGAACTCGCGACGGGATTCGGGGCGCGAATCCACACCGTCGTCGGCGACGACATCCCGGACACGCTGCTGGACTTCGCACGTGGCGTCAACGCCACCCAGCTCGTACTCGGCACCTCGCGCCGACCGCGATGGCAGCGGATCTTCGACGAAGGCGTCGGCGCCGCCGTGGTGAGCGAGAGCGGCCGCATCGACGTGCACATGGTGACCCACGACGAGACGACCCGGCGGTCCCGACTAGACATCCGGGACACCCGCTTCCACCGGCCGTTGAGCTGGGTCTTCGCGGTGCTGGTCCCGGCCGCCGTCACCGGGGTGCTCCAGCTGCTCGACCCGTGGCTCGGTTTCGCCAGCCAATCGGCGCTGTACTTCGTTGCGGTGCTGGCGGTGTCGATGCTCGGTGGCATCCTGCCGGCCGCGTTGTCGGCGGTCATCTCCGGCCTTCTGCTGAACTACTTCTTCACCGATCCCAGGTTCACGTTCACGATCAGCCAGCCCGACAATCTGATCACCATCCTGGTCATGCTGTTGATCGCGATAGCGGTTGCCGTGCTGGTGGATTCGGCGACCGTTCGACGTGCACAGGCGCAGGACGCCGCCCGCGAGGCCGAACTGCTCGCGCTGTTCTCCAGCGTCGTGCTCGGCGGCGCCGACGTCCCGGTGCTGCTGGATCGGTTCCGGGAGACCTACGATCAGTCGGCCGTGTCGGTGGTACGGCGGACCTCGCGGGTCGGCCGGACGGTCGAGGCCGCGGTGGGCGACTCACCGCCGACGACCCCGGAGGACGCCGACACCGTCTGCGTCGTGCCGGGTGACGAGTTCGAACTGCTCCTGCGCGGGCCGAAGCTCGGGGCGCGGGATCGTCGCGTCCTGTCGGCCGTGGCCGGGCAGGCGGCGGGCGCCGTGCAGCGTCACGCCCTCGAAGCCGAGGCGGCGACGGCCGACGCGCTCGCGCGCACCGACGAGCTACGGCGGGCCCTGCTGTCGGCGGTCGGACACGACCTGCGGACACCGTTGGCCGCGGCGAAGGCGGCGGTGTCGAGCCTGCGCAGTGACGACGTCACCTTCAGCGCCGAAGACACCGCGGAACTGCTGGCGACCGTCGACGAGTCGGTCGACCACCTCACCTCGCTGGTGGGGAACCTGCTGGACTCCTCGCGGCTCGCGGCAGGGGCGGTCCGGCCGCAGCGGCAGCGGACCTTCCTCCCCGAGGTCGTGCATCGCGCCGCGGTGACGGCGGGGCGACCCGACCGGCAACCGGGCCCGGTCTTCGATCTCGAACATGCCTGGGCGTATACCGATCCCGGACTGCTGGAGCGTGCGCTGGCGAACCTCATCGACAACGCGCGCCGACACGGCGGCGGGCAGTTCGAGATCACCGCCCGGTTGACCCCCGCCGACCCGCCGCGATGCGTGATCCGGGTCGTCGACCACGGAACCGGTCTCCCGATGGTGGATCGAGACCAGATCTTCGTACCCTTCCATCAGAATGGCGACACCAGCGGCGCGTCGTCGGGGGTGGGCCTGGGGCTGTCGGTGGCGCGGGGATTCGTCACGGCAATCGGGGGCGTGCTGAGCGTCGAGGACACGCCGGGCGGTGGCGCCACCATGGTCGTCGACCTGCCCGCGACCGACGAGGATACGCACGCCGAGACCGAAGGGCCGACTCGATGAGCGCCGAGAAGACGCGGGTCCTGGTCGTCGACGACGAACCGCAGTTGTTGCGAGCCTTACGGATCAACCTCAACGCGCGTGGCTTCGCGGTGACGACCGCGGCCACCGGGGCCGCGGCGCTGACGGCGGCCGCGCGGGAGAACCCGCACGTCGTGGTGCTCGATCTCGGCCTGCCCGACATCGACGGTCTGACGGTTCTCGAGGGACTGCGCGGATGGACGACGGTGCCCGTCATCGTCCTGTCGGCGCGCACCGACGCTGCCGACAAGGTCGTCGCGCTGGACTCGGGGGCCGACGACTACGTCACCAAACCTTTTGGCATGGAGGAGTTCCTGGCCCGGCTGCGAGCTGCGCTACGGCGCGGAGCCGTGTCGAACGCGACGTCGAAAGCACCGGTCGTGGACGCGGGTGCCTTCGTCGTGGATCTGGCCGCCAAACAGGTGACGCGCGGGGAGGTTCCGGTCCACCTGACGCCGACCGAGTGGGGCATCCTGGAGATGCTGGTGCGTCACGAGGGAAAACTGGTGTCGCAGAGTGACATCCTGACCACGGTGTGGGGCCCGGGGTACCTGGGGCAGAGCAACTACCTGCGCGTCTACCTGGCGAGTCTTCGACGCAAACTCGAGGAGGACCCGGCGCACCCGCGGCACCTCCTGACCGAGGCCGGAATGGGCTACCGGTTCGTCCGTGGCGCACCGTGATCACGGCGTCGGAGATCCCGGTCGGTCTGTCGGAGCAGGCCGCGCTCGGTCCGCTGTGGGTGGACTGGCTGTCGCGTCTACCGGGCGCGGTCTCGGCGCTCCTGGACGAGTGGGGATTGCGTCGTGACGGCGACGAGTTGTGGCACGGGTTCGAGTCACTCGTCGTTCCCGTGCTCGACCGGCAGGGTGCGCGGGCAATCCTCAAGGTGGCCTTCGACGGTGACGACGAAGGCGCGCAAGAGGCACTGGGACTGCAACATTGGCACGGTCGCGGAGCGGTAAGCATGTTGCGCGCCGATCCGCGTCGTCGCGCGATCCTCCTCGAACGACTGACGCGACGCGATCTGACCACCGTCGACGATGACGAAGCATGCCGGGTGGTCGCCGGGCTCTACGGCCGGTTGCACGTCCCCGCGCCGGGGCGGCTGGCGCTCCTCACCACCCACCTCGAGCGCTGGCTCGACAGCCTGGCCGGCATCCCGCGGGACGCCCCGGTACCGCGACGGTTCGTCGAGCAGGCGCTGTCGGTCGGCCGAGACTTCCTGGCCGACACGGCCACGGTGGGTGTCATCGTGCACGGCGACCTGCACCACGAGAACGTCCTCGCCGATGCCGACGGCCGCTGGGTCGCCATCGACCCGAGCCCGATGTCGGGGGATGCGCACTACGAACTCGCCCCCATGCTGTGGAATCGCCTCGGCCCGCGCGTATCCGACGTTCGGTACGACATCCGCCGCCGCTTCTACACCATCACCGATGCGGCGGACCTCAATCCGGACCGGGCCCGCGACTGGGTCATCGTCCGGATGATCCTCAACGCGCACTGGGCGATCGAGGACGCCGACCGCGCGTCGCGCCCGCTCCGACCGGCCGACCGAGAGTGGATCACCACCTGCATCACCGTCGCGAAAGCGGTGATCGACTGATCCGTCGACCGTGCGCCGATTCTCGTTGACAGCGCGTCGAGGTCGAGGAGCCCTCCCTCCGCTGGTTGAGCCGGCACGTCTCGCTGGTTGAGCCGGCACCCCCCTCCGCTGGTTGAGGCGGCACCCCCCTCCGCTGGTTGAGCCGGCACCCCCTCCGCTGGTTGAGCCGGCAACGAGCCGCTAGGCGAGTCGCCGTGTCGAAACCACCTGGTGACCCGAGAAACTCAACTACCGACAATCAGGCCGGCGTCATTCCGGACTGTCTCTGGATTTCGCTGCCGGCGTGACACGCCAGCTTGTCGGGCTACGCCTCCGCGAAGACATTGACTCGACGTACACATTTGCGGCGCTTTCGGGTTGGTCGGTTGAGGGCTGAGGTCGTTACGGGTTTGCCTGGTTACCAGGTGGTTTCGACTCGGCGCCTCGCTCCGCTCGGGGCCGGCTCAACCAGCGGGTGGGGGCGCCCCTCAACCAGCGGGTGGGGGACACACTCTGACGAGACTGGTGAGTGGTTTCGACACGGCGCCTCGCTCCGCTCGGGGCCGGCTCAACCAGCGGGTGGGGACGCCTCTCAACCAGCGGGTGGGGACACCCCTCAACCAGCGGGTGGGGACACCCCTCAACCAGGGGGTGGGCCGGGCGGAGAGGTGAACAAGCTCCCGAGTCCGGGAGCGTCGACCGTGAGCCCGGTGAGTCGGAGCCCCTCCCACGCGGTGACCTGATTCGCGGTCAGCACGGGTTTGCGGAACTTGGCTTCGAGGTCGACGACCCACATCGCGGTGTGCAATGCGGTGTCGGGGACCAGGATTGCTTGTGCCGAGCCGGAATCGGCGGCCGACAGCATGTCGAACAATCCGTCGCCGTCGAACATGCCTGCCTCGGTCGCCGTCCCGATGTCGTTGGCGCGCAGGGCCACCACCTCGACACCCGCGTCGGCGAGAAACCCGGTGAAGCGACTCGCCAGTGGTTCCGGATAGGTGGCGGCGATCGCGACCCGTGACAGACCGAGATGCCGGCAGGCCGCGGCGAAGGCCAGTGACGTCGACGACGCCGGACGGCCGGACTTTTCGGCGACATCGGCGGCCTGGCGTCGGGCACCGTCGAAACCGTAGACGAAGCTGCCCGAGGTGCACGCCCACATCACCGCCGATGGGTGGTGGGCCTGCGCTCGCCGCAGGCCGTCGAAGAGGCGGTCCTGCTCGCCGACCGCAGCCATGGCCTCGACGGTGTGGTCGTCGGAGTCCACCTCGGTGATCACGACCGGCAATCGGACCTCGGAGTGGGGCTCGGCAGTGCCGATCGCCGCCTCGATCAGTTCGAAGTCGTCCTCGGCTGCGTGGCCGGGATAGAGCATTGCGACGGTGGTTGTCACGCCCACACCTCCAAGGTAGATTGTCAACAATCTACCAATCTCCCGAGGGGGCGCATGACGGACGCCACGCGGTGGCTCAGCGCCACGGAACTGGCCGAGGCCTACCGTACCGGCGAGCTGACGCCGGATTCGGTGGCGGCGGAACTGCTCGACGCCATCTATGACGTCGATCCGTCCATCAATGCGTTCTGCCTCATCGACCGCGAACGCACGTGCGCCGAGGCCCGGGAGTCCACTGAGCGATTCGCCGCCGGGACACCCCTCGGCCCGCTCGACGGGGTTCCGGTCTCGATCAAGGACCTGCTGCTGACCGCCGGATGGCCGACGTTGCGCGGCTCGCTGATGATCGAGCCCGATCAGATGGTGTGGGACATCGACGCTCCCGCGGTGGCACGTCTGCGCGAGGCAGGTGCGGTCCTGCTCGGAAAGGTCACCACACCGGAATTCGGATGGAAAGGCGTCACCGACAGTCCGCGCACGGGCGTCACCCGCAATCCGTGGGACACCTCGCGTACGTCGGGCGGGTCGAGCGGAGGCAGTGCCGCGGCGCTCGCGGCCGGCTTGGGTCCGCTGTCGGTCGGCACCGATGGTGGCGGTTCCATCCGGATACCGGCCGCCTACTGCGGCGTCGTCGGGTTCAAGCCGACACTCGGCCGGGTGCCCATGTATCCGCCGAGCCCGTTCGCGCCGGTGGCCCACGTCGGTCCGATGACGCGGACGGTGTCGGATTGCGCTGCGCTGCTGGATGTCCTGAGCGGGTTCGATCCCCGTGACTGGTCCGCACTGCCGTTGCCGACAACCAGTGCGGTCACCGCGGTCGCCGACGTTCGCGACCTCGCCGATCTGCGTGTCGGCTACAGCGCCGATCTCGGCTTCGGCACCAACGACCCAGGCGTACAGGCCAACACCGACCGGGTGGCGTCGGTACTGGAACAGCTCGGGGCGACCGTGGAGAAGGTCGATCTCGGATGGGAGGACCCGGCCTGGGCCTACCACGTCATCTGGTTCGCGGGTGCCGACGTCGTCGTCCGCGGGCTCGGACCGCACGCGGCCGAACACGTGGACCCGCTGCTGATCGACGCGGTGGAACGGCATTCCGGTTTCACTGCAACCGATTTCGTCAGCGCAACCGCGCTACGGATGGAGATGGGTACCCAGATGAGCCTGCTCCATGAGGAATTCGACGTCCTGCTGACGCCGTCGATGCCGACGGTGGCATTCGAGGCCGGTCGTATCGTCCCGGACGGGGCGGGGTCGCCCGACTGGACATCCTGGACCCCCTACAGCTACCCGTTCAATCTCACCGGTCAGCCGGCGATCACCGTGCCGAGTGGATTCGCCGATGGTCTGCCGACCGGCGCACAGTTCGTCGGCGCCCGGCATCACGACGCGACGGTGTTGCGCGTCGCGGCAGCGTACGAGGCGGCCGCCGGCTTCACGATGTTGGGAGACCGCGCGTGACCGACGAACAGCGAACCGGCCCCGCGGCCCGACTTGACCGGTTCATCACCGTGACATTGGAGAAGCGCGGGGTCACGGCGGTCGCCCGGATGCTCGATGCCGAGGCGCCTCGCACCGCGGCTGCGGTCTGGGACGCATTGCCGCTGGGCGGTCAGGTGTTTCACGGAAAGTTCGCCCGCAACGAGATCTACACCCTACTGCCGGCCTTCTCCGCGACCGAACCGGGCATGGAGAACACCACCATCACGCCCATCCCGGGCGACCTGTGTTACTTCACCTTCGACGGGGTGCTCGAGAACCCGGCGTATGGCTACGAGCTCGGCTCGGCCCCCGCCGAGCACCGGCTCCTCATCGACCTCGCAGTGTTCTACGGCCGCAACAATCTGCTGGTCAACGGTGACGTCGGATGGGTGCCGGGCAATGTGTTCGCCACGATCATCGAGGGTCTGGACGACTTCGCCGCAGCCTGCAATGACGTCTGGATGGGCGGCGCGCGCGGGGAAACACTGACTTACGCGCGCCATTCACGGTAAGAAAGAGGGAATGACGGTGACCATGAAGGTGGGGGCGAAGACGCCGGGTCCACAGGACCCGGGGACGAATCGAACCGTCGTCGACCAGGCGAAACAGGACAAATCGCCACGTCGGCGGGTGCTGTCGCCGCTGGTTCAGGAATCGACACCGGCGATCATCGCGCGTAAGTTGCACGATGCGATCGCAAACGGGGACTTCGCGCCCGGCTCGCAGTTGACGGAGTCGGGGCTGGCGGCCGATCTGGGCGTCAGTCGTGGTCCGCTGCGCGAGGCCATGCAGCGCCTGACCGCGGAAGGACTGCTGGTCAGCCACCGTAACCGCGGCTTGTTCGTCGTCTCGATGGAAGAGGACGACATCCGGGACATGTACGTCGCGCGCACTGCGGTGGAACGCGCTGCTGTGCAACAGGTGATCGCGCACCGCGAGCGGGAGGCGGTGGAGGCACTGGGCGGCGCGGTCGACGCGATGCGCGTCTTCGTCGACGAGCCGAACGGTGCGGGGATGGCCGAGGCCGACATGGCCTTTCACCAGACCTTGGTGGAATATGCTGGAAGTCAACGACTTTCGCGGTTGCACGAGACGATCCTCGTGGAGACGCGAATGTGTCTGCGAGCCATGCGAGGGACGTACTCCTCGGGAAAGGACCGGATCGACGAACACCAGGCGTTGGTGGACGCCATTGCCGCGGGAGACGCCGCGGCGGCCGATGCTCTGATGATCGAGCACATGGCCGACGGGTTGCGTCGCCTGCTCGGGAACGGCGAGGACGCCGTGAACCTGCAGGTGGCGAGGGGCTGATCGCCCGCGGCCCCGGGTCCACCGATCGCAGCTACGAGATCGACCTCAGCGGCCCCACGACTCAGGAAGCGCAGATGAGCGACACGACGACAGCAGACAGTTACGAGCAGCTCGCACCAGACCCGAACTCACCAGAGGGCAAGAGACTTCTCCGCAAGGCCATCGGCGCCTCGGCGATCGGCAACGCGACCGAGTGGTATGACTACGGCGTCTACGCCGCGGCCTCGGTCTACCTGACGCAGGCGTTCTTCCCGGGGGAGTTCGGAACCGTCGGCACCATGCTGGGTTTCGCGATCTCCTTCGTCTTGCGGCCCCTCGGCGGTATGGTCTGGGGACCGATCGGCGACCGCATCGGCCGCAAATCGGTTCTGGCGATGACGATCCTGCTCATCTCCGGCGCGACCGCACTGATCGGCCTGTTGCCGACGCATGCGTCGATCGGGTTCTGGGCGCCCGTCCTGCTCATCCTGCTCCGTGTCATCCAGGGTTTCTCGACCGGCGGCGAATACGGTGGTGCCGCAACGTTCATGGCCGAGTACGCGCCCGACAACAAGCGCGGAAAGTACGGCTCGTTCCTCGAATTCGGCACCCTGGCCGGTTTCTGCGGCGGCACACTCTTCGTCCTCCTGCTGCAATTGGCGTTGTCCGACAGCCAGATGGATCAGTGGGGATGGCGCATCCCGTTCCTGCTCGCGCTGCCGATGGGCCTGATCGGGCTGTACCTGCGGTCGCAGATGGAAGACACGCCGGTGTTCCAGGAACTCGAGCAGGACAACGAGATCAAGGGCTCGGCCTGGACCCGGTTCAAGGATCTGCTGGTCAACTACCGGCGTCCGATCATCACCATGTTCGGTCTGGTGATCGCGCTCAACGTGGCCAACTACACCCTGCTGGCCTACCAGCCGACCTACCTGCAGAACACCATCGATCTGTCCGAGACCTCGGCCAGCGTCGTCAACCTCATCGGCCAGCTCGTGATGATGCTGCTGATCCCGTTCTTCGGATGGTGGTCGGACTCGACCGGCCGCAAACCCATGTGGTGGGGTTCGCTGATCGGCCTGTTCGTCCTCGCGCTGCCGCTCTACTGGCTGATGGGGCAGGGATTCGCCTGGGCCATCGTGGCATTCGTCATCCTGGGTGTGCTGTACATCCCCCAGCTGGCGACCATCTCGGCCACCTTCCCGGCGATGTTCCCGACCCAGGTCCGCTATGCCGGTTTCGCGATCTCCTACAACGTCGCGACCGCGGCATTCGGCGGAACCGCGCCGCTGGTCAACGATGCGGTGGTCGAGAGCACCGACTGGAACCTGTTCCCCGCGGTCTACATGATGGGTGCCTGCGCCATCGGCATGGTCGCCCTTTGCTTCCTCAAGGAGACCGCCGGTGCCTCGCTGCGCGGTACCGAGATCCCCAGTCTCGAGAACGATTTCACGGCGCTGCAGAAGCAGAAGGTGAACTAGGGGCCCAGCAGCCGCATCGCGGCGAGGGCGTAGGCTCTCGCCGCGATGACCAGGTCGGCGATGGCCACCGACTCGTCCGGTTGGTGGGCGTCGGTGTTGATGTTGCCCGGACCGAGAACGATCGACGGGACACCGAGGTCGCGGCTGACGAAGCCACCGTCGCAGGCGGCAGTCCAGCCGCCGACCGAGGTGTCCGCCCCGGCATCGGTGACCGCACCGACCGCTGTGGTGACGAGCGGGTGCGTGGCTTCCGTCGCGAAACCGGGCATCTCCATGGTCACCCGGACGTCGACGCTGATGCCGTCGGTGTCGATTCCTCTGTCGCTGATCGCTCTTCGCAGATCGTCGGCGATCCGGTGCGGGTCCTCATCGGGCATCAGGCGCCGGTCGATGCCGAGCGAACAACCCGGTGCCACCACCGAGATGCCCTGTCCGCCTGTGATGGTGCCGACATTCCAGGTGCCGTGACCGAGCAGGTCGTCGGCCGTCTCGGCCAGCCGTCCACCGTCGGCGCGGATGATGTCGACGACGGCGGCCGCGGCGTCGATGGCGCTGCGACCATCGGTGGGACGTCCGGAATGAGCCGCGCGACCGGTCACCTCGATCTCGATGTACGACGCACCGCGGCAACCCCGAACCACCTGCATGTCGGTGGGTTCGGCGACCACGCAGCCGCGGAACTCGAGGTCGGCGGGGCGGCCCACGAAGTCCCGCACCCCGGTCCCGTGTTCCTCCTCGTCGACGGTGCACACCAGGCGGACCGGTCCGGAGAGTTCGACCCCGACCTCGGCGGCCCGGCGTAGCGCGGTCATCGCCGCGACGACGGCGGCGAGTCCGCCTTTCATGTCGGTGGCACCGCGGCCGTAGATGCGGCCGTCGCGGATGCGGACCGTGTACGGGTCCGCTGACCAACCGGGACCGGCCGGGACCACGTCCGAATGTCCGAGGAACATCAGTCCCGGTCCGGTGCCGGCAGGCACGGTGGCGACGAGATTGGGCCGCCCCGGTGCCACTTCGTGGGTCACGACGTCGAAACCGAGCGCGCGGCAGGCACTCTCGAGCACGTCGACCGCGGCTTCCTCGGTACCGCCCGGGTTCTCGCTGGGCGCCTCGACCAGTGCCGAGGTGAGCGAGATGATCGCGGCCTCGTCGATGAAGCCGAGCACCGCGGTCTCGGCGGCGGTCAGGTCTGGTTCACGACTCACCCGGCCATCTTCTCAAGACTGGCCGTGAGACGTCGGACACCCTCGTCGATCCGTTCCGGGGTGCTCGACGCGAAGCAGAGACGCATCGAGTTGCGGAAGCGTCCACCGGGCGACAGCGCGGGGCCGGGAATGAACGCCACCCCGTCCGCGAGCGCGACCTCGAAGAGTTCTCGCGTGTCGATCTCGGCGAACTCGTCGCGCAACGTGACCCACAGGAAGAAGCCGCCCTCGGGGTCCGTGGTCACCACCCGATCGCCGAGGTGACGTCTGATGGCGTCGAGCATGGCCTCTTTGCGCTCGCGGTACAGCAGGCGAATCCCGGCGAGATGGTCCTCGAGTCCGCCGCGGGCGATGTACTCGGCGACGATGTGCTGGTTGGGCACGTTGGTGCAGGTGTCCATCGCCTGCTTGCCGTTGATCAGCAGCTGGCGTAGGGAGGGATCGGCGTCGACCCAGCCGACACGCCAGCCCGGCGCGAGGATCTTGGAGAACGTGCGCACCGAGAAGATCAGCGGGTCGCCGGGGCTGAGCGTCTGGAAGGTCGGGATGTCGGTGCCGGCGAATCGCAACAGCCCGTACGGGTCGTCGTCGATGATGACCGACCCCCAGGTGTGCGCCAGCCGCAGCAGTTCGCGGCGGCGCTCCTCGGACATGGTGACGCCGGACGGATTCTGGAATGTCGGGATCGTGTAGATCGCCTTCGGCGTCTGACGGGTGCGTGCGACGAGTGCCTCGAGCTGATCGACCTGCATGCCGTCGTCGTCGACGGGAACCTCGAGCAACTGCGCGCCGTAGGACAGCGCGGTCGCACTGCCGTTGGTGTACGTGGGGGATTCGACGATGACCAGGTCCCCGGGATCGACGAACAGCTTGCAGGCGAGGTCGAGTCCCTGCATCCCGCCGGTGGTGATGACCAACCGGTCGAGGGACGACGGGTCGGGGGTCGTGGCGAGATAATCGACGAGCAGTTGCAGCAGCCGGGGTTCGCCTTCCGTGGCCCCGTAGGTGAACGAGGTGTGATCGAGGATCTCACCGGCGATCTGACGGAACTCGTCGGCCGGTACGGCCTCGTCCGCGGGGGAGCCCATCGCGAACCGCACGATGTCGTGGGACTGCGCGGCGAGCAGCGAGGTCGACGAGTCGATCATCGAACCGACGAGGTCCTTGGCGCGGCCCGCCAACGGCAGTGTCGGTGCCGAATGCCGGTTCTGGTAGGCGGTTTCGGTTGTGGTCACTTTCTTCACCTCGTCTCGGCAGCCCTTCGTGGCTCGTCGCTTGCGCTCCTCGCACCTCAGGGATCAGATTGTGTGGTCGTCGTGCTGGTGTCGATCAGGTTGTGTGGCTACTTCTGGATCAGTTCGCGCGGGAAGTCGGTGAAGCATTCGACGCCGGTCGGGCTGACCCGAACCGACTCGGACAGCTCGAAACCGTAGTTGTCCATCCACATTCCGCAGACGATGTGGAAGGTCATGTTGGTCTCCAGTACCGACTCGTCCTCGCTGCGGATGCTGATCGTGCGCTCACCCCAGTCGGGCGGGTAGCCGATGCCGATCGAATAGCCCAAACGCGAGGGCTTCTCGAGGCCGTACTTCGCGAGCGTCCAGTTCCACGTCGAGGCGAGTTCGCGCGTGGCCACACCCGGCTTGATGGCCTCCAGCACGTTGTTCAGGCCCTCGGCGGTTGCCTTGGCGACGTAGTCGAGGTCCTTGCTCGGGGTGCCGAGGGACACCGTCCGGGCGAGCGGACAGTGATATCGGTTGTGTGCACCGGTCAATTCGATGACGACCGCCTCGTCCTCGACGAAAGTGCCCTGGTGCCATGTGAGGTGCGGGGTGTCGGCCGCCGCGCCGGTGGGCATCATCGGGACGATCGCCGGGTAGTCGCCGCCGTACTCCGGGGTGCCCGTGATCTGCGCCTGCGAGATGGCCGCGGCCGCATCGCATTGCCGGACCCCGATGTCGATGGTGTCGATGGCGGCGCGCATGGCCTCCGAGCACACCATCCCGGCTTGCCGCATCAGCTGAATCTCGGCGTC
Organism: Gordonia sp. BP-119; assembly: GCF_016924115.1. Taxonomy (NCBI): domain Bacteria; kingdom Bacillati; phylum Actinomycetota; class Actinomycetes; order Mycobacteriales; family Gordoniaceae; genus Gordonia; species Gordonia sp. BP-119. Next base: position 44,651 of record NZ_JAFFZF010000032.1, on the reverse strand, counting down.
GGACTTCACCGACCGCACCCAGTTGACGAGTTCGAAGTTGTCGACGAGTTTCCACTCCGGGATCGCGTTGAACAGCGCCCGATAGGCTTTGGGAGAGAAGAAATGCGAGTCCATCTCCAGCCCCACCGAGCCGGCCTTGGACGCCGGTGCGATCTGGTGGCGCTGTCGCAGTGACCAGGCGACCCAGTCGAACGGGTGCAGATGTGGGCGCTGCACGTAACTCTCCGGGTAGCCGACGATCTGGTCGGCAGGCAACCACGACGTGCGATGTGCGCCATGCGCATCCATCTCGCGAGCGTAGAAGATCATCTCTCCGTCGATCGGCACGAACAGCATCTGCGGGGTGTAGAACGACCACGCGTTGTAGCCGATCAGATAGAAGATGTTCGCTGGATCGGTGACGATGATGGCCGAGAGCCCCTGACGGTCCATGAGTTCGCGGACCCGTGTCAGGCGCTGTTCGTACTCGCTGTCGGTGAACAGCTGAGCACCCAGGTACATGGTCTTCTCGCTCCTGTCTGAACGGGATGGATAACGGAACCCCTGTCAGCGACGGGGAATCGGCGTGGCGGTGTACTTCATGTCGAGGAATTCCTCGATGCCCACGCGTCCGCCCTCGCGGCCGAGTCCCGATTCCTTGACGCCCCCGAACGGGGCTGCGGGATTGGACACGGCGCCGGTGTTGACCCCGACCATACCGGTTTCCAGCGCGGCCGACAGTCTGGCGCAGCGGTCGACGTCCTGGCTGAACAAGTAGCTGACCAACCCCCACGGGGTGTCGTTGGCCAGTGCGATGACCTCGTCGTCGGCCGCGGGATCGTCCGCGTCGTCGGCGTTTCCGAACGGGATGATCGCGGCGACGGGCCCAAAGATCTCGGTACGAGTGAGATCCGCGTCGAGCCCGACGTCGGTCAGGACGGTCGGCGGATAGAAGAAGCCCGGGCCGTCCGGGTTCTCGCCCCCGCAGACGACCGTGGCGCCTTTGGCCACGGCATCGGACACCAGCGCCGAGACCTTCTCGACGGCTTTCGATTCGACGAGCGGGCCGACCTGCACACCGTCGGCCGCACCATCACCCACCTGCAACGCAGCCATCTTCGCGGCAAAGGCGTCGGTGAACTCGTCGATCACGCTGCGGTGCACGAAGACTCGATTGGCGGCCGTGCAGGCCTGACCGATGTTGCGCATCTTGGCGAACATCAGGCCGTCGACGGCCCGCGGGATGTCCGCGTCGGCGCAGACGATGAACGGCGCGTTGCCGCCCAGCTCCATCGACGTCCGCATGACCGTGCCCGCCGCCTGACGCAGGAGTAGTTTCCCGACCTCGGTCGACCCGGTGAAGCTGACCTTGCGGGCGAGTCCGCTCTCCATCCACTCGGTGACGACGGTCGACGGGTCGCTGGTCGTGACGATGTTCAGCACCCCCGCGGGCAGACCGGCCTCGACGAGGATGTCGGCCAGCAGCAGGGAGGTGAGCGGGGTGAGTTCGGCGGGCTTGAAGACCATGGTGCAACCGGCCGCGACGGCCGGCCCGATCTTGCGGGTCGCCATGGCCAGCGGGAAGTTCCACGGCGTGATGAGGATGCACGGGCCGACGGGCTGCCTGGTCACCACGACCCGGTGCGATCCGTCGCCGGTGGTGGTGGAGTCGCCACCGATACGCACGGCTTCCTCGGCGAACCAGCGGAAGAACTCGGCGCCATAGGCGACCTCGCCCTTGGCCTCAGCGAGGGGCTTGCCCATCTCCGCGGTCATCGCCGCGGCGATCTCGTCCGCGCGCGTCATGATGAGTTGATGTGCGCGATAGAGGATCTCACTGCGGAACCGCGGTGAGGTCGTGGCCCACTCGGCCTGGTGCGCGGCCGCGGTCTCGAGCGCGCGCCGAGCGTCTACGGCGTCGGCGTCGGCCACCTGGGCGAGTACCTCTTCCGTGGCCGGGTTCACGACGTCGAAGCGCTTGCCCGACGCGGCCGGAGCCCACTCGCCGTCGACGAACAGGTCGGTGTGGACGCGGGACACTGCTTCGGCAGCGGTCTGGGGCGCGATGGTCGTCATGGTTGTACTCCTGGAGTATCGGTATCGGGTGATGCCCTGAGCAGTTCGGCGAGATGGATTCCGCGTACGCGCGCGGGGGCGAGGGCGTCGTCGACGGCGGCGAGGTGTTCGACGGCCATCGCGCAGCTGAACCCGTCGGTGACGACGGCCCGCTGCGGCGCGTTCCGCAGCGCCGGTGCGAGTCCGTTCTCGGCGACGGCCATGCTCACCTCGTAGTGACCCTTCTCGAAACCGAAGTTGCCTGCCACGCCACAACAACCGTCCGCGGTGAGCACGGTGACCCCCAGGGCCTCCAGGGCGGTGATGCCGACCCGGGCGCCGAACACCGCGTACTCGTGGCAATGGGTCTGCAACGTCACCTCGTCGGGCAGTGGTGGTGGTCGCCAGCCGGCATCGAGCAGAGTGGGCACATGGGCGGCGAAACTTCGCACGCGTGCAGCCACGCGACGGGCGGCGTCGGTCGGCACGAGTTCGGGCAGGTCCTTCGCGAGCGCCGCGGCGCAACTGGGTTCGACAACGACGATCGGTCGGTCCGTCCCGTCGTCGAGGTCGGCGACGGTGCGGCGCAGCACCTTTCGGGCGCGGTCGAGCTGTCCCGTCGAGATCCACGTGAGACCGCAGCAGTTGTCGGCCGCACAGCCGACGGAAGCTGATGCACGGTCGACGGGATCCGACGCACGGTCGACGGGGTCGGCGGCTCGGAGGATCTCGGCGACCGCGGTGGCCACCTGCGGCCGGAAGGCGCGGGTGAAGGAGTCGACGAACAGCACGACCGTGGACGACGCGTCGACCGGGGAGAGTGGCCGGAGATGGGTGCGTCGCGCACGTCGTGTCGCAAAGGCGGGCATCGTGCGCCGGGGGTCGAGTCCGCCGGCGCGCGCGGCGAGACCGCTCAGCCTGGATCGCAGTGCGCGGTTGAGGACCGGTGCCGCGAGCCCCGCCGCCGACAGCCACGCGGGCATCCAGCCGAGGGAGTAGTGCGACAGCGGGCGGAGCCGACGTCGATAGTGGTGGTCGAGGAACTCCGACTTGTAGGTGGCCATGTCGACGCCGGTCGGGCAGTCGGTGGAACACGCCTTGCACGACAGGCAGAGTTCGAGCGCCTCCGCGACGTCGGTGGACCGCCACCCCACGTCGACGCTCGGCGCGGTGCGGACCATGTCCTGCAGCACACGGGCCCGCCCGCGGGTGGAGTCCTTCTCGTCGCGGGTGGCCTTGTAGCTCGGACACATCACCCCGCCGGAATCCGCCCGGCACCGTCCGACGCCGATGCATCCCTGCACCGCGTGGACGAACGGGTCGACGAGCGGGAGTTCGTGCCCCAGATCGAAGGTGGTGGGCCAGTGGCGACGCGGCACGTCGGCGAGGGCGAGGTCGGCGGTGATCGGGGGCGGATCGACGATGCTGCCCGGGTTGAGGATTCCGCGTGGGTCCCAGATCGCCTTGAAGCGGGTGAAGGCCGACATCATCGCCGGGCTGTACATGAGCGGCAGCAGCGCCGACCGGGCCCGCCCGTCGCCGTGTTCACCGGACAGTGAACCGCCGTGTCGCACCACGAGTTCGGCGGCCTCGGTGCAGAAGCGTGCCATCACCGCGCGCCCCTCGGGAGAGCGCAGGTCGAACGTGATGCGCACGTGCATGCACCCGGCGCCGAAGTGGCCGTACATGACGCCGGTGAGGCCGTGCCGGTCGAGTAGGTCGGCGAAGTCGTCGAGGTAGTCGGCGAGGCGCTCGGGTGCGACGGCCGCGTCCTCCCATCCGGGCCACGACTCGTAGCCCGCGCCGATGCTCTCGTCGTCGGGGTCGGCGAGGCGCGACGACAGACCGGCGCCGTCCTCGCGGACCCGCCACAGCGCCCGGCGGCGGGCGGGGTCGTCGACCACCGTGGCGTCGGTCATCCGTCCCTGTGCGCGCAGGTGGTCGAGCAACCGCTTGGCGGTCGCCGGCACATCCGACTCGGATTGCGCGGCAGCGCTGTCCTCGTCGACGTCGATGAACAACCACGCGGATCCGTCGGGCAGGCCGGCGACGGCGTCGTGGCCACGCCGCGCCGCCATCGTGGAGACGATCTTGCGGTCGATGCCCTCGATGGCCGACGGTGCGAACGGAAGGATCGCCGGTACGTCCCGGGCGGCGTCGGCGGGGGAGTGGTAGCCGACGCACAGCAGGAGCTGAGACGTCGGGACCGGTACCAGCGTGACGCGTGCCGACACGACGATCGCGCAGGTCCCCTCGCTGCCGACGAGTGCGCGAGCCACGTCGAAACCGTTCTCCGGCAGCAGCTTCGCGAGATGGTAGCCGGAGACCTGCCGCGGGATGGTCTCGAGCTGGGTGCGCAGGATCGCGAGGTTCGCGGTGGTCAGCTCCCGCAGCGACGCGGTGATCTCGGCCGCGCGCTCCGCTGCCGCGGCATCGGCGGCCTCGGTGGCGCGGAGCCCGTCACGCGTTGCGGTGAGCATCAGGCCGTCGGCGGTGACGAGGTGCAGTTCGACGATGTGGTCGCTGGTACGGCCGTACCGAACCGAGTGATTGCCGCAGGCGTCGTTGCCGATCGCGCCGCCGAGGGTCGCGCGCGAGGCCGAGGACGGGTCCGGCGCAAAGGTGAGCCTGCCGCCGGTGGCGGCTCGTGCGTCGGCGGCCAGTGTGGTCAGGACGATCCCGGCGCCCGCGACCGCGGTCGCGGATTCGGCGTCGACGGACAGGACGTGGTCGAGATGCCGGGACAGGTCAAGCACGACGCCGGGCCCGATCGCGTTGCCGCCCATGGAGGTCCCACCGCCGCGGGGAACCACCGGGACGCGGTGGTCATGACACCACCCGACCACCGTCGCGACGTCGCGGGCGCTGCGCGGGAAGGTGACCGCCAGGGGCGGGACACGGTAATTGGAGGCGTCGTAGGAGTATTCGGCCAGGCGACGTGTCGAGGCGTCCGCATCGACACCGAGAGCGGTGAGTTCGGCTGCGATGTCCACCCGTGGCATGTGAGACCGGGCTGTCAGGTCTAGCCCAGGGCCGCGGCGAGCGCGGCACCGAAGCGGGCGACGCCGAGGTCGATCTCCTCGGCGGTGACGACCAGGGCGGGGATGAGGCGCACTACGTTGGCCGACGGCCCGCACGTGAGCGAGAGCAACCCCTGGGTGGTGCTGGCCTGCTGAACGGCGAGCGCGGCCGCCGCGTCGGGCGTCGTGTTCCCGGCGGCATCGGTCGTGATGAACTCGATGCCGGCCATCAGCCCCAGCCCGCGGACGTCGCCGACGCCCGGGAACGGTGCACACACCTGCCGCAGACCGGCGAGCAGCTGCTCACCGCGGACGCGCGCGTTCTCGACGAGGCCCTCTGACTCGATCACATCGAGGGTCGCGATCGCGGCGGCGGCCGCGACGGCGTTGCCGCCGTACGTGCCCCCCTGCGACCCCGGCCACGCCTTGCTCATCAGTTCCGTCGGCGCCGCGATCGCCGAGATCGGGAATCCCGACGCCAGGCCCTTGGCGGTGATGAGGATGTCGGGGGTCAGGTCCGCCGCGTGCTGGTGACCCCAGAACCTGCCGGTGCGACCGAATCCCGCCTGTACCTCGTCGAGGACGAGGAGGATGCCGTGGCGGTCGGCGCGCTCGCGCAGACCCTGCAGGAAGCGCGGCGGGGTGGGTAGGTATCCGCCGTCGCCCAGGACCGGCTCGATGAGGAAGGCCGCGGTGTCGTTGGGGGCGACGCGCGACTGCAGCAGGTAGTCGAGTTCACGGAGTGCGAAGTCGACCGCGGTGTCGGTGTCCCAGCCGTAGCGGTAGGCGTAGGGGAACGGAGCCATGTGCACGCCGCTCATCAGAGGCGAAAAACCGGCGGAGAAGCGGGTTCCGGCGGTCGTCAGGCTGGCCGCGGCGACGGTCCGGCCGTGAAAGCCGCCCTGGAACACGATGATGTTGGGCTTCGCGGTGGCCATCCGGGCGAGACGGACGGCGGCCTCCACGGCTTCGGAACCGGAGTTCGCGTAGAAGACGGAGTCGAGGCCCGTGGGCAGTACCGCCCCGAGTCGGGCGGTGAGCTCGAGGAGCGGGGTGTGCATCACGGTGGTGTACTGCGCGTGGATGATCCTGGCGCACTGCGCCTGCGCGGCCGCGACGACGTGCGGGTGGCAGTGGCCGGTACTGGTCACGCCGATACCGGTGGTGAAGTCGAGGTAGTCGCGACCGTCGGTGCCCCGGATCCACGAACCGGCCGCAGTGTCGACGACGACGGGAGTCGCCTGTTTCAGGGCGGGGCTCAGCGACGCGGTCTGGTCGGTGCGGACCTGGGAACTGTGGATCTGGGACTCGACGCCGGCAGTCATGGCTACACGGTGACGCTCGATCGTACGATTGTCAACAATTAGACATCAGCGCTGGTCGTCGAGTTCGTCCAGGGCGGCGCTGAGATCGCGGAGTGCGGTCAAGGCGTGCTCCCACCGGGCCGGGTCGAGTGCGGCCGCCAACCGGATGGCCGCCGCGCGATGTCCCGGGTTGATCGCGCGGACGGCCGCGAGGCCGGCCGCGGTGGGAGAGACGAGCTTGGCGCGACGGTGGGCCGGATTGTCGCGGTACTCGGCCAGTCCGTCGGCGACGAGGAGGTCGGCGGTGCGCTGCACGCTCTGGCGCGTGATCCCCATCGCCCGTGCGATGCCCGCGACCGGCAGCGGTTCGTCGAGCACCGCGCCGAGCACCTGCCACCGCGTGGCGGTCAGTCCGGCGGGTTCGGCGAGACGCTCGGCGAGGCCGAGGAACTGCCCGTTCAGCCGGAACGCTGTCAGCGCGGACGCCGACAGCAGGTCTTGCGGGTCTTTCACTGCTTGCCGGCCAGCGCGTAGAAGGCGCTGGGGTCCTGGTGGCCGTAGAGCTGGTACCAGGCGTCGAGCACCGGCGGCGTGTAGACGCCGAGCAGCGCGAAGACCTCCCGTGCGAAGTCGATCGGGGCGATCGCCGCCGCGGTGATGACGCCGCGATCGGTGACGGCGGGGGCGTCGACGTAGTGGGCGGCACCGGCATAACCGGTGGGCGACAACTGCTCCGGCGCGTTGCTGGTGTGGCGTCGGTCGTCGAGTAGTCCGGCCCGCGCGAGACCCATTGTCGCGCCACAGATCCCGGCAACCGGGGTGCCGGCTTCGGACCAGCGCCGCGCGGCGTCGACGAAGGCGTCGTTGGTCTCCCAGATCTGGGCGCCGGGCAGGACGAGCATCGCGCTGTCGTCGGGCGTGATCTCGTCGAGCGTCGTGTCGGGGACCATCGTGACCCCGCCGATGGTGCGGACCGGCTCGGTCGTCGCGCCGACGGTCACGATCCGGAACGTTCCCGGCTCGGCCTGGTACTCGGGATTGTTGATGCCGGACGCGACGTACCCGAACTCCCAATCGGCGAGCGTCGAGTACAGGGCGAGATGGACGGTCTTCATGGTGCCTCCTTCGGACGACTATTGACAGCATCCTGTCATTAATGACAGGATGCTGTCAATAGTTGGCCCGCGAGGTCAGCTGCGCAGACGTTGTCGCAACGCGGGTCGCCCGGCGAGCGCGGGAGCCGTCTCGCGGATGACCATCAGGCAGCAGAGGCTGATCGCCATCAGGGCCGCCGCATAGAAGCCGACGGGGATCACGCTGCCGGTGGCGCTGACGATCCGGTTCGCGATCATCGGCGCCAGGCCGCCGCCCAGCACCGCGCCGACCTGGAAACCGATCCCGATGCCGCTGTAGCGCTGCGTGATCGGGAACAGCTCGGCGAAGGTGGTGAGCATCGGACCATAGACGAACCCGGTCAGTGCGAAGCCGATGGAGATGACCGTGATGCAGGCGGCCAACGACCCGGATGCGGTGACGGAGAACAGGATCGGAGCGAACAGCAGCGACGTGATCATCCCGAAGCCGATCACCGTCTTGCGGCCCAGCCGGTCGGACAGGTAGCTGCCCAGCACGACCGTCGCGGCGTGGCAGGCGAGCGCCAGCGTGCTGCCGAAGACCACCGGGGACCGGTCGAAGCCGCGTCCCGGATCGGTCTCGGTCAGGAAGGAGAGCATGAACGTGAACAGCAGGAAGGCGTAACAGTTCTGTCCGACGTTGATACCGGCGGCCAGCGCGACGCGACGCCAGTTCTGGCGGAGCACGGCGAAGGCCGGCGGCGACTTCTCCTCGGCCTGCTTGGACTCGACGAAGTCCGGAGTCTCGCTGACGCGGGACCGGGTCCACACCCCGATCGCCAGCACGACACCGCCGATGAGGAACGGGATCCGCCAGCCCCAGGCCAGGACTTGTTCCATCGGCAACAGCAGGACGAGGGCGAACGACAGGTTGGCCAGGATGCCGCCGACCGGCGAACCGAGGGTGACGAAGCAGCCGTACAGACCGCGCCGGTGCGTCGGCGCGTGTTCGGCGGCGAGCAGGGCGGCGCCGCCGATCTCACCGCCGCGCGAGATGCCGTGCACCATGCGCAGGAAGACCAGGATGATCGGTGCCACGATCCCGATGGCCTGGTAGTCGGGGAGGACGCCCATGGCCAGGGTCGATCCGCCCATGAGCAGGAAGGCGGCGGTCAGCGCCTTGCGTCGACCGAATTTGTCCCCGAAGTGTCCGAAGATCAGGGCGCCGATCGGCGCCATCACGAAGCCGACCGCGAAGGTCGCGAAGCCCAGGAAGGTGCCGAACCAGGGATCGTCGACGTTGAAGAAGATCTTGTTGAAGACCAGTGCCGTCGCGGTGCCGTAGATCGCGAAGTCGTAGAACTCCATGATCGTGCCGACACCGGACGCGACGGCGACGCGGGTGGTCCGTTCCCGGCGCGGCCGGCCGGTGCCGGTGGCCGAGGGGTCGGGTGGTGCAGAATTGTCGAGAGTTACCACGGATCACTCCTCATCGGTGGGCGAACGGACCCTCGAGGCCGTCGTTCGTTGGCTGTACTCGTGGATGGATCGATTGTGTCGAACCCGCGAGGCGGGGGGAATCGGGAAAAGCTTTACCGCGCCGAGCTATTGGCCGCGTTCGGGCACGCTTCACCGCGCCACCGGAACCGGGTCCGGTGGCGGGTGAGGTCGTCTCCCGATCCGTCAGTCGGCCGTGCTGAACTCCTCGTGGCGGGCGAGACGCCCGACCGCGTCGAGTACGCGGGCGAAGTCGGCGATCCGCTGTGCGCGGTAGTCGGCCACGGTGGCCGGGTCGAACTCGTAAAAGCCTGCGCCGTCGGATATTCCACGACGCCCGGAGGTCATGTTGGACTCGACCAGCGGGGCGGGCGCGAACCGCTCGCCGAGTTCACCACGCAGGTAGTTCGACGCGTGGAACAAGGTGTCGCAACCACCCCAGTCGATGAACTCGAGCAGGCCGAGAACCGCGAAGCGCGAGCCGAATCCGATGCGCACCGCGGTGTCGATGTCCTCGGCGCTGGCCACCCCCTCGTCGACCATCCGGGCCGCCTCGTTCATCACGAGCGCCTGCAGCCGGGGCACGATGTACCCGGGCGACGGGGCGCACACCACGGGTACCTTGCCGACCGCGACGAGCAGGTCGCGGGTGGCGTCGACGACCCCGCGGCCGGTGGCGGTGCCCGGCGCGACCTCGACGAGGGGCATGAGGTCAGCCGGATTCAGCCAGTGCGCGTTGAGGAATCGCTCCGGGGCCGACAACGCCCCGGCGAGCTCGTCGACGAGGAAGCTCGAGGTGGTCGACGCGATGGGGACGGTGTCGCCGACCATCGCCTCGATCCACGTGAGCGCGTCGCGCTTGATCTCGGCGACCTCGGGTACCGCCTCGAACACCAGATCGGCGCCGGCCATCGGACCCAGGGCGTCGACCTCGCCGACGACGGTGACCAGCGCCGCGACGTCGTCGAGGTCCTCGACCGCCAGCAGGCCGAGAGTGACCTTGTGCGCCAGTGCCTGACGGACCGCGGTGCGAACCCCGTCGAGGTAGGCCGCGGCGTCGGCACCGCGGTCGCGGAGGTCGACGACCGTCACCGACACGTTCCCGAAGGCCAGCGCGGCGGCGATGCCCTGACCCATCCGGCCGGCGCCGACGACGGCGACGTGGCGACCCGTCACTGCGCCGGTCCGTCGTGGAGCAGTGCCTGCATGCCGGACCGGTCGAGGTCGGCCAGTCCCAGATTCTCCAGGGTCCGGCCGCCGGTTGCGGCCGGACGGCCGGTGACCGCGCCGGCGAGGGCGAGCAGGCCGTCGGCCACCGGCGTCGGTACCGCCGCCCACCGCCCCACCGAGCTCAGCAGCGCCAGCCCGATCTCGACATCCTCGGTCATGTAGCGGTGGGTGTGCAGGTCGATGTTCTCGCGCCAGTCGCCGCTGTCGGTGAGCTTCTCGTGGGCGGCGTTGCCGTACATCCACTCGTCGCCGTCGGCGGTGTAGTGGTCGGCGAGCGGGAAGTGCGGTGCGCCGTAGCCGAGCGCCTCCCGGACCGCGATGCGCTCGGCGTCGAGCGCGGAGGTGACCCGCCGGATGGCGTCCTGGGTGCCCTCGTTGTGGATGTCCCACGACGGGAAGTGTTCCAGCGGACCGGCATTCATCAGGATCAGCGGCGGGTGGATGATCGGGCCGGCGTTCATGAGCGCGCCGCTGAGGGCGTCCTCGCTGCGTTCGACGGCGGGATAGACCTCACCGAGGACCGCCAGCGCCCGATCGGTGTGCCGGGCCGGGAACACTCCGGTGGGCAGACGGGTGGCGTACCCGCTGACGACGACCCGGGTGTCGCCGTGCTTGCGTGCGAGGTAGGGCAGGGTCCCGGTCTCGGCGAACGCGACGTCCGCGGGATTGCCGGCCACGCGCACCGCCCGCGCGAACACGAACGACCCGAAGCTGCCCGGCGGCAGGTAGACGACCTGGCCGTCGCGCAGGTGCGGGGCGAGCTGCCGCGCGAGCGACTCGTGGGCGAACGCCGGGACCGGCGCGACGATGACCTCGGCGTTGGACACCGCCTCGGCGAGGTCGGCGACGATCGAGATCCCGCCGCCCGCTCCGCCGTCGACGCCGATCTGCCGCCGGCCGCGGTGGTCGTCGATCTCGAGCGTGCCGCGCTCGACCAGGGACGAGAACGCTGCGCCGTCCCGTCGCCACCAGGTGACATGGTGGTCCTTCTCGCTGAGCTCGGCCGCGGCCGCATAAGAGCCGTGACCTCCGCCGATGACGCAGACCTTCACGAATCGTCCTCCTCGATCTCGGGCCGCTCGACCGGCCACTGGGGTGTTGGGAGGAAACGTAGGAGCGCTGCCGCGGACTGTCCCGGCGTCTGCCGAAACCGAAAAAAGTTCACCTCGTGATGCAGGATTGTTGCGTGCCGGACGACCTCGATTATCAGATCGTTCACGCTCTGCAGGTCGCGCCGAGGGCGCCGTGGGGCGTCGTCGGCGACGTCGTGGGCGTGAGCGCGGCGACCGCGGCCCGACGCTGGGAGCGGCTCGTCGACAGCGGTCTCGCCTGGATCGTGACCTACCCCGGGGCCGCGTACCTGAACACCCGCTGCAGCGCGTTCGTCGAGGTCCAGACCTCGTCACGGCGTGCGGCGCTCGTCGAGCGGTTGTCGGCGGACCGGCACGTGGCCACCATCCAGCGCACCGCGGGCGACGGCGACCTGCTGCTGACCGTGATGGTCCCGGATCTCGGCTTCCTCGGCGACTGGGTGCAGCGACTCGCCGACGTCGAGGGGGTCGCCCGGACCCGGACGAGGGTGGTGATGCGAGTCTTCGGCGAGAGCGAACGCTGGCGGGTGCACACACTGTCCGACGCCGACGAGTCGGTACTCGCCGAGCACCGACCCGAGCACCGCCCGCTGGCGCACGAACCCGATGAGATGGATCTGCGACTCATCGCCGCCCTGGCGCAGGACGGCCGGCGTTCGGCGGTCGATCTGGCGACCGCGAGTGGTCTGAGCGCGCCGACCGTTCGGCGTCGGCTGACCGCACTCGTCGCCGAACGCGTCCTGTCGATCAGATGCGAGGTGTCGCACGTGATCAGCGGATGGCCCGTCACGGCGAACGTGTGGGCGCGGGCGTCGTCGAGGTCGATCGCGGCGCTCGTCGACGCGCTCGACGAACTGCCCCAGGTACGGGTCTGCTGTGAGGTCACCGGTACCGCGAACATCCTGATGGCTGTCTGGTTGCACACCGTCGGCGAACTGTCCGAGTTCGAGCAGCAGCTCGAGAGCCGGGTGCCGGGACTCGTCGTCGCCGACCGCTCGGTCACGCTGGAGACCCCGAAGCGACTGGGTTCGCTGCTCGACCGGTCGGGGTGCCGGACCGGTTCGATCCCGGTGGTGCTGTGAGATGACCACGTCGACCTCGCTGCGCTTCGCCCTGCTGATCACCGCGGCCTGTGGCTTCCTCGACAGCTACACGTATCTGTCCCGGGGCGGGGTGTTCGCCAACGCCCAGACCGGGAACGTCATCCTGCTCGCGTTGAATCTGTCGGAGCAGCACTGGTATCAGGCCTCGGGTCATCTCTGGCCGATCCTCGCGTTCCTCGTCGGCGTCGTGCTGGCGGTGCACGTGAAGGCCGGCCGCTTCGACCATCTCCTCGTGTACCCGATCCGCGTGACGATGGCGCTCCAGGTGAGCATCCTCGTCGTGATCGGCTTCGTCCCCACCTCCGTCCCGCACTCGTTCGTCACCATCCCCATCTCGTTCATCACCGCCATGCAGATCGAGTTGTTCCGCAACATCGGCGATCTCAACTACATCGCGGTGGCCACGACCGGGAATCTGATGCGCCTCGTGGAGGCCGGGTACGGCGTCACCGTCGACCGGGCACCGGACGCGCGCAAGGCCCTCACGGTCTACGGCCGCGTGGTCGGGGTGTTCGCCGGCGGCGCACTCGTCGGGGCGGTCTGCACCCAGGTGATGGGTGGCCGCGCCGCCTGGGTGCCGGCGGGTTTCCTCGCGGTGACGCTGCTGCTCTTCGTCATCGACGAACGCACCGACCCGTCACCTACGGTGGGGTCATGACCCCACACGCGCCCGTGGTCGCCCTGCTGATCTCGCCCGACGATCCCCCGCCGGGGAACCTCGCCGAGCTCGAGGAGCTCGCGACGGTACGGCTCTGCACGGCCGACGATCTCGGCGCGGCCCTGCCGGGTGCGGACGTTCTCGTGTTGTGGGACTTCTTCTCCCGTGGCCTCGCCGACCACTGGGGCGAGGCCACGGCATCGTTGCGCTGGGTTCATGTGTGTGCGGCGGGCGTCGACTCGTTGCTCTTCGACGGGCTACGGGCCTCCGACGTCGTGGTGACCAACGCCCACGGCGTCTTCGACCGGCCGATCGCGGAGTTCGTCCTCGCCGCAGTCCTCGCGCGGCACAAGGGTTTACACGAATCGATGGCGCTGCAGCGCGATCATGAATGGCGACACCGCGAGACCGTGGCGACCCACCGCACCTCCGCCCTGGTCATCGGGACCGGCGGGATCGGCCGCGCGATCGCGAAACTGCTTCGCGCCGTGGGTGTCCGGGTGGTCGGGGCGGGTCGGACCGCTCGCGACTCGGATCCGGACTTCGGGCATGTCGTGGCCACCGACGATCTCGCCGCACAGGTCGGCGGATTCGACACGGTCGTCGCGATCGCGCCGCTGACCGAGCAGACCGCCGGGATGATCGACGCGACGGTGCTGGCGGCGATGAAACCCGGCGCCCACCTCGTCAACGTCGGCCGCGGCGAACTCGTCGACGAGGCGGCCCTCGTCGAGTCGCTCCGCTCGGGCCACCTCGGTGCGGCCACCCTCGACGTCTTCGTGACCGAGCCGCTGCCCGCCGACAGCGCGCTCTGGGATCTGCCCGGGGTCGCGATCTCGGCGCACATGAGCGGAGATGCCGTCGGATGGCGCGAGGCGCTGGCCGAGCAGGTCCTCGACAACCTGCGGCGCTACGTCGCGGCGGGTACCGCGGACCCGGCCGAGATGCTGGTCAACGTCGTCGACAAGGAACGCGGGTACATCCGGGTAGGCGGATGACCTCACCGCGGGCCCGCCGATAGTAGGCTGTAGCGCGATGACCACCGTCTATTTCCTGATCGCCGCCGTGGCCCTACTGGGTGCGGGTGTCCTGTTGTGGCTCGACCGCCAGCGGTCGAGCGTCGCACGGCACCAGCGTGCGGTCTGGGGCGATGAGCACGAGTTCAAGTTCCGCGAGTCGGACACCAAGCTGCGCAAGGTCTTTCGGCGCGCCACGATGAACGTCGGCGACCACATCCCGGTCCAGGACGTCGCCTACGGCCACTACGCCGGGGTGGAGGCCGTGGTCTTCGACCTGTCCGAGACCGCGACCGTGATCGCCGTCCGACGCTCCTCGCCCTCGCACGTCGTCGTCGACCTCCGGCACGAGGACGTCCTCGCGCCCGCGGAGGAAGACGTGGAACTGCTGGGCGCGATGGGCCCGCGCGTCATGTTCTCGAACAACCTCGACGTCGCCCGCCGGGTCTGCGACCGCCGCATGGTGGCCCTCGCCAACAAGGCGCCCGCGTTCGTCGAGGTCCTGTGGAACGAGGGCAACTGGGCGCTCGGCTCGATGCCGGTGACCAACGACCCGGCCAAGCTGAACACCGGCCTGGAGGTCGTCCGCCGGTTCGCCGATCTCCTCCGGGTGCTGCCGCCGATGCGAGAGCCGGAGGATTCACCCGATCCGCGCGACCCGCACGGACCCACGCGGGCCGAGCTCGCCGACGAGAAGACCGAATCCCTCCGCGACAAGCGCCGTCGACAGGCCGCCGGCACCCCGACGGCAGCGGCGTCCCAGACCGGCGCGTCCGGAGATCCCGAGAGCCCGGCTGCGGCCCGCAAGCCCCCGGCCCCTTCAACCGGGGGCCGCCGGATGTCGCCGATGCCCGTCCGCGGGTCCGCCGGGACCTCCGACGACGCACCCCGCCGCGACACCGGCGAGCGGCCCAACCGGCACCGCAACTGATCGCGAAACGCTCCATGTTCGACCGAGAGGGAAGCCGCATGTCCTCGTCCGCCCCGGTTCCCGCCGAGACCCCGCAGGTCGACCCGACCGCGAAGGCGCGGCTCGCCGAGCTCGTCCGCGACCTCGCCGTGGTCCACGGCAAGGTGACGCTGTCGTCGGGCAAGGAGGCCGACTACTACGTCGACCTGCGCCGCGCGACGCTGCACCACGAGGCCTCCCGCCTCATCGGCCGGTTGATGCGGGAACTGACCGCGGACTGGGACTACGTCGCCGTGGGCGGCCTCACCCTCGGCGCGGACCCGGTGGCGACGTCGATCATGCACGCCGACGGGAGGCCGATCGACGCCTTCGTCGTCCGGAAGGCCGCCAAGGCACACGGCATGCAACGCCAGATCGAGGGTCCCGACATCGTCGGCCGCGACGTGCTCGTCGTCGAGGACACCAGCACGACCGGCGCCTCACCGTCCACGGCTGTCGAAGCCGTCCGCGGTATCGGCGGCAACGTCGTCGGGGTGGCCACTGTCGTCGACCGCGCGACCGGCGCGGACGCGGTCATCACCGGTCTAGGCGTGCCGTACCGCTCGCTCCTCGATCTCGGCGACCTCGGGCTTGCCTGAGGCCGGCCCGGCGGGCTCCGCCGACGAGACCGGCGCGGTACCCGGTCCCACCGAATGGCAGACCGGGCCGGCCGTGGGAGTCGGGCCCTGGGCCGACGAACATCCCGATCAACCCGTACCCGCCGACCCGCGCCTCGACGCCGAGTTGCTCGCCCACGGCGACACCCGCAACGTCGCCGACGCCTATCGGTACTGGTCGCGCGAGGCGATCGTCGCCGACATCGATGCCCGACGACATCCGCTGCACGTCGCCATCGAGAACTTCGCCCACGACGCCAACATCGGCACCGTGGTGCGCACCGCCAACGCCTTCGCGGTGGCCGCCGTCCACATCGTCGGACGACGTCGGTGGAATCGTCGCGGAGCGATGGTGACCGACCGCTATCAGCACCTGATGCACCACGAGACGGTGGCAGATCTCATCGACTGGGCTCGTGACGAGGGACTGACCGTGGTGGCGGTCGACAACACGCCGGGAGCCCTGCCGCTCGAGACGGCGGATCTACCGCGCGACTGCGTGCTGGTCTTCGGGCAGGAGGGTCCGGGGGTCAGTGACGACGCGCAGCGCGCGGCCGACCTCACCGTGTCGATTGCGCAATTCGGTTCGACGCGCAGTATCAACGCGGGCGTCGCGGCCGGGATCGCCATGCACGCATGGGTGCGGCAGCACGCGGACCTAGACGCCGCGTGGTGACGGGCGCGAGTGGCTTCGACTCGGCGCCTCGACCTCGACGCGCTCCTTCGTCGCTTGCTCGGCCCGGCGGCTTCGCTCGGGGCCGGCTCAACCAGCGGGGGTAGGCGTGGTGACGGGACTCAGTTGGCGGGAGGGGCGGAGTTGTTGGCCTCGTCGGAGGCGGGGAGGGGCTCCTCCTCGACGACCTTCTTCCGCGAGCGCAGGATGCGCTTGACGATCTCGGAGATGATCGGCAGCACCGAGATGAAGACGATGAACAGGAAGATGTAGTCGATGTTGTCGCGGATGAACTCGATCTGGCCCAGGAAGTAGCCGAGCAGGGTGACACCCGCACCCCAGGCGATCGCGCCGACGATGTTGTACGTGAGGAAGATCGGGTACCGCATCTTCGCGGCGCCGGCGACGAGCGGCGCATAGGTGCGCACGATCGGGACGAAGCGCGCGAGGATGATCGTCACCGGGCCGTGCTTCTCGAAGAACTCGTGCGCTTCCTCGATGTAGACCTGCTTCAGGATCTTCGCGTCCGGCCGGAACAGCGAGTACCCCGCCTTCTTACCGATCCAGTAGCCGACCTGGTCGCCCAGGAACGCCGCGATGGGGATCAGGACGAGCAGCACCCACAGCGGGGCGAAGGGCTCGATCTCCGCCGACTTCGCCGCGACGATGAGGCCCGCGGTGAAGAGCAGCGAGTCGCCGGGGAGCAGCGGGAAGAGCAGACCCGACTCGATGAACACGACCAGCAGCAGACCGGCCAGCATCCACGTGCCGAACGAATTCAGCAGGTTCACCGGATCCAGGAATCCCGGTAGCAGCGCCAGGTTGGTGGTCGTGGTGGCAAGTGCGGAGTCGATCACGGGGAGCCAGAGTACCTGCGCGTCCGTCGAGGACAGAATCTCACGGGTCCGCCACCGCTGTTTTCCAGCAGGTCCGGGCACGAATGGTGCCCGCGCCGGGCGATGTGGCACCTGCCATACTGGGAGAAGTCCGGCCGCGGGAAGTCCGGCTGCTCGCCACCGAAACATCAGTCGACGGCGAGAGAACCCGAACACCAGAGCACATCAACACCCTGGAGGATTCGTCGATGCCCATTGCAACCCCGGAGCAGTACGCCGAGATGTTCGACAAGGCGAAGAAGGGCGGTTACGCATTCCCCGCGATCAACTGCACCTCGTCGTCGACGATCAACGCCGCGATCAAGGGTTTCGCCGATGCCGGCAGTGACGGGATCATCCAGTTCTCGACCGGTGGCGCCGAGTTCGGGTCCGGCCAGGGTGTCAAGGACATGGTGACCGGAGCGGTCGCCCTCGCCGAGTTCGCGCACGTCGTCGCGGCCAAATACGACGTCCTGATCGGTCTGCACACCGATCACTGCCCCAAGGACAAGCTCGACACCTACGTCCGGCCGCTGCTGCAGATCTCACAGGAGCGCGTCGGCGCCGGTCGCAACCCGCTTTTCCAGTCGCACATGTGGGACGGCAGCGCCGTACCGCTCGACGAGAACCTGGAGATCGCCAAAGAACTGCTGGCCAAGGCGGGAGCGGCCAACATCATCCTGGAGATCGAGATCGGCGTGGTCGGCGGCGAGGAAGACGGCGTCGAGAACGAGATCAACGACAAGTTGTTCACCACCCCCGAGGACTTCGAGAAGACGATCGAGGCGCTCGGTGCCAGCGACTCCGGCAACCGCTACCTGCTCGCGGCAACCTTCGGCAACGTGCACGGCGTCTACAAGCCGGGCAACGTCAAGCTGCGTCCCGACGTCCTCAACACCGGCCAGGAGGTCGCGGCCAAGAAGCTCGGCCTCGGCGACGCCGCCAAGCCCTTCGACTTCGTGTTCCACGGCGGTTCGGGCTCGCTGAAGAGCGAGATCGACGAGGCCCTGAGCTACGGCGTCGTGAAGATGAACGTCGACACCGACACGCAGTACGCCTACAGTCGCCCGGTCGCCGGCCACATGTTCAGCAACTACGACGGTGTGCTGAAGGTCGACGGCGACGTCGGCAACAAGAAGGTCTACGACCCGCGTAGCTGGTCCAAGAAGGCCGAGACCAGCATGAGCGAGCGCGTCGTCGAGGCGTGCAACGACCTCAAGTCCAACGGCAAGTCCCTGACCGCCTGACGGACGCACAGCATTCTGCCCGCACCCTGAAAAGGGTGCGGGCAGAACTGTTTTCAGGCTTGGAAGGCCCGGTCCCCGCGGCGGCCGGGTTCAGGTGATGGCGAGTCCGACGACGACCGCACCCGCGAGAGCGATCATCACGAGCGCCGCGATCACGACGGCCGGGTCGACACGCGACCGCGATCGCCGCGGCGGTTCGACCGGATAGGGCCGGATCCGGGTGTTCGGTACCCGGTTCTCCCCGAGACGGTTGTCCGCGGCGGGACGCGGCCGCGGCGCCGATGCGGCGGGTGCCACCGGACGGGACGGCGGGGTGTAGAAACCCGGCGTGGAGCGGCCACCCGGTCCGGGCGGCGGGCCCGGCCGGTGTCCGCTCGTCACGTGGGGTTGCACACCTTCCAGTCGTCGCCGTCGCGCTGCAGGTTCAGCGTGACGGTTTCGGGCTGGTCCGGAGCGTTGGTGTGCACCGCGACGACTTCGACGACGGCCTGATCGCCGCCCTCGACGACCCGGACCGCGTTGATCGACTGCGTCTGAACGAGCTCGTTGCGGGCCCGCTGCGCTTCGTAGGTCCGCTGATAGGCGGCGTCGTCGAAGTCGCTGTAGAACGCATTGAGTTCACCGCAGGTGACCGATCGCAGGGTCCCGAGGTCGCCCTCGTAGAGCGCGGTGGTGTAGTCCATGGCCACGGTCGCGGCTTCGTCGGCCGGCGCAGGTGCCTGCAGGCTGCTGTAGGCGAAGATGCCGCCGACGACGGCCACGATGGCCACCACGATCGCCGCCGCGGCGATCAGCAGACCCTTGCCACGCTTCTTCCGCGGTGCCTTGGGGCCGCTGCCCGGGATGACCTGGGGCTCGCGGTCGGTGGTCGTCCATCCGGCGGTCGACGCGGCCACGGCCGGCTCCGGGGCCGTCCGCGCGTCGTCGTCGGCCGGAGCGTCGGTCTCGGTCCGGGCTTTGGCGGCGGCCGATGCCGCTGCTGCCGCCGGGATGACGGCCGTCGCCGCGCCCGAACCGGAGTCGTCGTCCTCGTTGTCGGTGTCGGTGGTGTCCGGCTCGGTGGCGTCGGTGTCCTCGCCGGTCGGGACGGCGATCGCCTCGGTGGGGGAGTCGGCGTCGGCGTCAGCGTCGGCGGCAGCATCGGTCTCGGTCGGCGAGTCGACCTCCGTCACGGCCGAGTCGTCTGCGGTCGAGTCGTCTGCTGTCGCCGCGTCCGCGGGGGTCTCGTCCGGGGCAGGCTGTTCCGCGACCGGCTCCGCCGGTGCTGGTTCGGTCTCGACGCCCTCTGCCTCGACGCCCTCGGCCTCGGCTGCGGCCGGCTCGTTCTCGGCGTCCGAGTCGGCTACGGGGTCCTGGTGCGCCTCTGCCTCGTCTGCTGCCGCCTCGTCCGTCGCTGCCTCGTCTGGCGCCACGTCGGTATCCACGGACTCGGACTCGGCCTCGTCGTCGGAGTCACGAGTCGTTCCGGCTGCCACGGCCGCAGCGCCCGCCGCGGCGACACCGGCGCTGACCGCGGTGCCCGTCGACGGGTCCGTGCCGTCGTCGGCGAGCACCGGTTCGGCGTCCGCACCGGTGTCCTGGTCCGACTCAGGTTCGGGTGCGGAGCCGGACTCGGTGGACGCGGCCTTGGCGTCAGAACCCTCGGTCGTGGAGTCGGCGCTCTCTTCTCCGGCGGACGCTGCCTCGGGCTCCGGGGCCGTCGGGTCGATGTCGTCGAGGTCCTCGAGCTCGGCGGCGTCCGGGAGGTCCGAGCGACGGATGACGGTGGTCGCGGAGTCGCTCGGGCCGAGCCGGGCCGGTGCCGGCGGGGCGGCCTCGGCGTCGTCGGGCTCGGTCGACACGGTCTCCGCGGTGTCGGGCGCCTCGCTGAGCGGGTCGATGTCGTCCAGGTCTTCGAGGTCCTCGGCGGACGGGAGGTTGTCGCGGTTGATGATCTGGGTGGCGCCGTCGATCCCACGCCCACCTCTCGGGGTGGGTGCCGCGGGCTGCTTCGCATCCTTGTCCGGCGCGTCCTTGTCCGTCGCGTCCTTGTCGGTCGCTGCCTTGCGCGTGGTGGTCTCCTCGGACGTGGACGCGTCTGTCGTGGACTCCGCTGGGGTCGCCTCGGTCGGGGCGGCCGTGTCGTCGGCGGTCTCGTTCTCGGTGGGATCGTCCACGGGTGGCTCGTGACCCTCTCTGCTGGTGCTGGGTGGAGCGGCGTCGGTGCCGGTCGGAACAGTATCGGGGGTCGGCCGCGTGTCCGTCTGACGAGCCCGGCGCTCGTCCCGCACCTGCTTGAGCGTCGACAGTGCCTTGGTGACAGCGGCTCTCGGCCTGTCGGATCGCGCCATCGACTGAATCACCCCGCATCTCGCCCGTGCACGACTACGGCCCGGCCGCCCGGCGTCGCCGTTCAGCGGCGGGCAGCAGGACCGATTGCGCCATTCACCCTAGCGAACGGCCCGGCGGTCCAGCACTAGGGCATTTGATCGAATGGGCGCCGGCCGCCGCGAGCGAACGGCGTCGGAGTCCGCAGGCGGTGCTTGAATAGAGGACATGACGTCTTTCGGAGATCTACTCGGCCCGCAACCCGTTCTGCTCACCGGGGACGACGACGCCGAATCGGACCTGCTCAACGGCGCCGCGCCGGCCGCGGTCGCAGCCGCACACCCGACCGCCTCGATCGCCTGGGCCTACCTGGCCGAGGCGGCTCTCGAGTCGTCGAAGACGGCCTCCGCCGGCGACGACATCGACACCGCCGCGGTCATCGCGGCCTATGCCTACGCCCGGACCGGTTACCACCGCGGCCTCGACCAGCTCCGACGCCACGGTTGGAAGGGTTTCGGGCCGGTGCCGTGGAGTCACGAACCCAACCGCGGCTTCCTCCGCTGCGTCGGGGCATTGGCCCGGGCCGCCGAATTGATCGGCGAGGAGGACGAGCACCTGCGCTGCCTCGACCTGCTCAACGACAGCGACCCGCGCGCGGCCGCCGAACTCGGACTCGTGTGAGCGCACCGAGCCGATCGGTCACCTGCGGATGACGTCCGCCTGATGGCTCCGAGTGCCGCGAACCCGTCGTACCCACGCCGGGTGTTCAATGCGATGCCCGCGCCGCTGAAGAGCCGCCTGCGCCGGCTGCGCGTGTCGCTGGTCCCGATCGTCCAGTGCGCGCTGGCGGCGGGGGCATCGTGGTGGATCGCGGTGGAGATCTTCGATCATCCCGATCCGTTCTTCGCGCCGATCGCCGCGGTGATCTCGCTCGGGCTCTCCCTGGGACAGCGTTGGCGCCGGGCGGCCGAACTCGTGGGCGGCGTCGCGATCGGCATCCTCGTCGGCGACCTCTTCATCAGTCTCGTCGGCGAAGGCGCCTGGCAGATCATGGTCGTCGTCGCGCTGGCGATGACGGTCGCGGTCTTTCTCGACGACGGACCGCTCGTCCCCATGCAGGCCGCCTCGTCGGCCGCGCTGGTCGCGACGCTCCTCCCGCCCGGTGGGGTGGCGGGTTTCCATCGCGCGATCGACGCCCTCATCGGCGGGCTGGTGGGCATCCTCGTGGGTGCGTTGCTGCCGGTGAACCCGGCCAGCCGGGCGCGACGCGACGCGGCGGGTGTCCTGGCGACGGTTCGCGATGCCGCTCGCCGGCTGGCCACCGGACTCCGCGAACGCGACGAGGAGCTGATCGCCGCCGCCCTCGAAGCAGGTCGCGGGACGCAGGCCGAGATCAACAAGATGCGATCGGACATGACCGGCGGCCGCGAGGTCACCCGCATCTCGCCCTTGTACTGGGGATCGAGGATGCGGCTGGACCGGATCTCGGCAACGGCCGACCCCATCGACAACGCGGTCCGCAACTTCCGGATCATCGCCCGGCGTTCCCTCGGCCTCACCCAGCGGGGTGTCGCGGTGCAGCCGGAGCTGATCGAGATCATCGACGATCTCGCCGGGGCGTTCGAGGTGTTACGCGCGATGATGATGGCCGACCCCGGCGAGGAACCCGATCAGGCCGATGCCGCGCGGGTGATCCGCAGCATCGTGCGCAAGGCGCGTGCCGATCTGGTGACCAACAGCGAACTGTCGGAGGCCGCCCTGCTGGCCGAGATCCGGTCGTTGCTCGTCGACCTGCTGATGACCGCGGGGCTCCGCCGATCCTCCGCGCTTGCGACCCTGCGGAGCTGACTTGACTGTTGCCACATATGCGAAGTTCTGCATATATTGACCGGCATCATGGGGCACTCACATTCGCACTCGCACGCTCCCGCCGCGGCTGCGGGACAGCGTCGGCTCTGGCCGATGGTGCTGGCGGTCGGGCTGATCGGCGGCTACTTCGTCGTCGAGCTCGTGACCGGCATCCTGGTGAACTCGCTCGCGCTGATCGCCGACGCCGGGCACATGCTGACCGACGTCGTCGCACTCGTCATGGGTCTGATCGCGCTGTTGCTCGGCCGGCACGGGCGGACCACCGACACCCGTAGTTTCGGGTGGCATCGCGCCGAGGTGTTCACCGCCGTGGCCAACGCCGTGCTGCTGATGGGCGTCGCGGTCTTCGTGCTCTACGAGGCGGTCGAGCGTATCGGTAGCGACCCGCAGGTCCCGGGCCTCACGCTGATCGTGGTGGCCCTGATCGGTCTGCTGGTGAATCTCGGGGTCATGCTGCTGTTGCGGGCGGACGCCAAGGAGTCGATCGCGGTTCGCGGCGCCTACCTGGAGGTGTTGGCCGACGCCGTGGGCAGCGTCGGCGTGCTGATCGCCGGCGTCGTCGCGATGACGACCGGGTGGGGTTACGCCGACATCGTCGTCGCGGTGCTGATCGCGCTGTGGGTGGTCCCGCGGGCGGTGCGACTCGCGCTCGACGCGCTGCGCATCCTCAACCAGCAGGCGCCGGCCCACATCGACGTCGAGGCCCTGCGGGCCGATCTGGCCGACATCCCCGTCGTCGACGACGTGCACGACCTCCATGTCTGGACGCTGACGACCGGGATGGACGTCGCCACCGTGCATCTCGGCAGCAGTCGGCCCAACGGTGAGGTGTTGCCGGCCGCGCAGGCCGTCCTGGCCCGCCACGGTCTCGAACACGCGACGGTGCAGATCGACCCCGACGACCATCAGCGACGTTGTCGTGACGAGATGACCTGGTGACTGTGCGTCGTGGCGCCGTGAATGTCGGTTATGCCCTACATTGCGGCGAATGGAACGACGCGATTTTCTCGCGGTGCTCGCCGCCGGCACCGTGGGGGCTCTGACCTCGAGCGCCCTCGTGGGCTGCGCGACGCCGGTCCCGGCGGCCGAGATCGACCCGGCCGATGGGCCGTCCACCCCGCCGCGGCCGACCAGCACGACGGCCGTCCCGTCGTCGGCACTGTTGCCGCCGGCGGTCGGAACCCGCCGACCGCTGCCAGACGGGGCCATCACCGCACTGCCCGGTCCCGGCCGGTGTCTCGCGCTCACGGTCGACGACGGCGCGAGCTCGGAGGTGATCGGCGCCTATGTGAAGTTCGCCCGGGACACCGGCGCCCGGTTCACCTTCTTCGTCACCGGTTCGTTCGACGGCTGGACCGACCACCGCAGCACCCTGCGGCCGCTCGTCGAGTCCGGCCAGATCCAGCTGGGCAATCACACGTGGAGTCATCCCGCGCTCACCGAGCTGTCCTCGCGCGGGGTGGCCGACGAACTGCGCCGGACCAAACGGTTCCTCAGCAACCAGTTCGGTGTCGACGGCACGCCGTACTATCGCCCGCCGTTCGGGTACCACGACGCAGGCGTCGACGCGGTGGCCGCCGACCTCGGTTACACGGTGCCGACCCTCTGGTACGGCTCGTTGTCCGACTCCGGCCTGATCACCGAGAAGTACCTCATCCGCTGCGCGCGCAAGTACTTCCGTCCGCAGAGCATCGTGATCGGCCACGCCAATCACGATCCGGTGACCAAGGTGTATCCGGAACTCGTCGAGATCATCCGAAATCGCAAGCTGCGCATGGTGACACTCGACGATTACTTCGCCGCGGGCCGCTGAGGTCCGACCGCCCCTCCCGTGGCGACGGCGAGGTGCGGACGCCGACCGCAACTTTCGTTCACGCTGATTCGTAGTCGTCGGATCGGGTGGCCGCGTCGTTACCGTGTGTCGGTCATGGCTACCTCCACACTTCCACCCGTGCTCGCCGGCGAGACCGACGTCGCACGTCGCAAACGGCTCCGGACCGTCGTCGCCGCAAGCCTTCTCGGCACCACCGTCGAGTGGTACGACTTCTTCCTCTACGCGACCGCGGCGAGCCTCGTGTTCAACCAGTTGTTCTTCCCCGACCAGAGCTCGTTCGTCGGCACCCTGCTGTCCTTCGCGACGTTCGCGGTGGGCTTCGTCGTGCGCCCGATCGGCGGAGTCGTCTTCGGGCACATCGGCGATCGCATCGGCCGCAAGCGCACGCTCGCGATCACCATGGTGATGATGGGCGTCGCGACCGCCCTGATGGGTGTGCTGCCCACCGCCGAGACGGTCGGTGTGCTCGCCCCGATCCTCCTGCTCCTCCTGCGCATCGTGCAGGGTTTCGCGCTGGGCGGGGAGTGGGCAGGTGCGGTGCTGCTGTCGGTCGAGCACAGCCCGGACGGCAAGCGCGGTCTGTTCGGGAGCATCCCGCAGATCGGCCTGGCCCTCGGACTCGCCTTGGGCACCGGAGTGTTCGCGCTGCTGCAGGTGGCCCTCGACGAGCAGGCGTTCCTGACCTACGGCTGGCGCATCGCGTTCGGAGTGAGCATCGTCCTGGTGGTCATCGGGTTCGTCGTGCGGTTGAAGGTCGACGAGACGCCGGCGTTCGCCGAGGTGGCCGAGCTCGCCAAGAAGTCCACGGCACCACTGCGCGACGTCGTGGTCCCGCCGAACACGCGCAACACCGTTCTCGGCCTCCTCGCCCGATGGGGTGAGGGGTCGGCCTTCAACACCTGGGGTGTCTTCGCGATCGCCTACGCGACCACCGAACTGGACATGGAGAAGGTCCCGGTCCTGGTGGCCGTGACCATCGCCTCGCTCGTGATGGCCGCCCTGCTGCCGTTCTCCGGACTGCTCACCGACCGGTACGGCGCCAAGACGATCTACCTGATCGGGATCACCGCCTACGGCGTTGCGGTCTACCCGGTGTTCGCGCTGTTCGGGACCTCGAACCTGCTGTGGTTCACCGTGGGACTGGTGATCGTCTTCGGGGTGATCCACGCACTCTTCTACGGCGCGCAGGGCACCCTGTTCGCGAGTCTGTACCCGACCCCGGTGCGCTACACCGGACTGTCGGTCGTCTACCAGTTCTCCGGCATCTACGCCTCGGGTCTGACGCCGCTGATCCTCACCGCGCTGATCGGGGCGGCCGGCGGGTCACCGTGGCTCGCCGCCGGCTACCTCGTGCTTACCGCGGTCATCAGCGTCGTGGCCACGACGCTCATCCGGCGCGATGACCTCCACCTCACGACGGGCCCGCAGGCGCGGCCGGTCGGCTGAGTCCCGGATCAGGGGCGCACCAGCAGGAGATCGGTGACGTGGCGGTAGAACGTCGAGCGCTTGAGCACGCGCGGGTTCACGACGCCCTCGCGCTCGACGACGACGTTGGTCCCGCCCGTCTGACACGCCCGCCCGGTGAACCACTTGCCCGGCAACAACATCCGCTCCACCTGCGCGCGGAGGCCGGGTGCGGTCAGGGTCGGTTCGATGAGGATCGAACGCACCTCGCCGTCGAAGAGGCGCTCGTTGTCGACGTAGGTCTCACCGTGCAGCTTCGCGCCCTCGGCGCCCAGGTGACGCGCGCTGCCGACGATGACGGTCGCGGCGTCGTCGCGGATGAGCGGCACCGCGACCGCCGTGCCGTGTTCGGCGAGCTCGCGGGCCGCCGGTCCGTGCGGCAACCGGTAGCGACGCGTCGCGGGCGTGGCCTCGGCCGAGACGTATGCGATCTCGACGTCGAGTCGTTCGGTGACCATCAGTGCGGCCAGCACCTGGGACAGGAAGATGTCGTTCTCGTGCGCCACGGTCGGTGCGAAGCGCTCCGCGACACGCGGCTCGACGACGAGTCGGGTGACGTCGGGATCGGTGAGGGCGTCGGCGACCGCGGCGCGGACGGCCTTCTTGTCGTCGGCGCGGCTGGTCTGGCTCAGAAGGGCAAACGGCACGCGGATAGCGTATCGAGCGCGCCGACCCAGTAGTGTTGGTCAGGTTTGGTCCCAAGCGCGCCACACAAAGGAGTACCGGACATGGCCGCGATCGTGCTTATCGGAGCCCAGTGGGGTGACGAGGGCAAAGGCAAAGCGACCGACCTCCTCGGAGGCCGGATCAACTGGGTTGTCCGCTACCAAGGTGGCAACAACGCCGGGCACACCGTCGTACTCCCCACCGGGGAATCCTTCGCGCTGCACCTCATCCCGTCCGGCATCCTGACGCCCGGCGTGCAGAACGTCATCGGCAACGGCGTGGTCGTCGACCCCGGCGTGCTGCTCACCGAGCTCGGTGGCCTCGAGGACCGCGACGTCGACACCTCCGGCCTGCTGATCTCCGCCGACGCGCATCTGCTCATGCCGTACCACGTCGCGATCGACAAGGTCACCGAGCGTTTCCTGGGCAACAAGAAGATCGGGACCACGGGCCGCGGCATCGGTCCCTGCTACCAGGACAAGATCGCCCGCGTCGGCGTGCGCGTCGCCGACGTCCTCGACGAGAAGATCCTCACCCAGAAGGTCGAGGCGGCGCTCGAGCTGAAGAATCAGATCCTGGTCAAGATCTACAACCGCAAGGCCCTCGACCCGGCGCAGGTCGTCGACGAGGTCCTCGGGCAGGCCGAAGGATTCAAGCACCGCATCGCCGACACCCGGCTGCTGCTCAACCAGGCCCTGGAGAACGGCGAGACGGTGCTGCTCGAGGGCTCCCAGGGCACCCTGCTCGATGTCGACCACGGCACCTATCCGTATGTGACGTCGTCGAATCCGACCGCCGGTGGCGCCGCGGTCGGCGCCGGCATCGGACCCAACAAGATCACCACCGTCCTGGGCATCCTGAAGGCCTACACCACGCGCGTGGGCTCCGGGCCGTTCCCCACCGAACTCTTCGACGAGTGGGGCGCCTACCTCGCCAAGACCGGCGGCGAGGTGGGTGTCACCACCGGTCGCGCTCGCCGCTGCGGCTGGTTCGACGCCGTGATCGCCCGCTACGCGACCCGCGTCAACGGCATCACCGACTACTTCCTCACCAAGCTCGACGTCCTCTCCAGCCTCGACACCGTGCCGATCTGCGTGGCCTACGAGGTCGACGGTGAGCGCGTCGAGGAGATGCCGATGACCCAGACCGGCTTCCACCACGCGAAGCCGATCTACGAGGAGATGCCCGGCTGGTGGGAGGACATCTCCCAGTGCAAGACCTTCGACGAACTGCCCCAGAACGCGCAGAACTACATCCTGCGGCTCGAGGAGCTCTCGGGTGCGCACATCTCGTGCGTGGGCGTGGGTCCGGGACGGGACCAGACGATCGTGCGGCGCGAGATCGTCTGACCCTTCGCTCCTGGGGTTTCGGCGGCTTGGCGGCCGTCGAGGTCTACGAAAGAACACCCGTGAGCGTCTGATTTCATGCTCCCTGAGGTGCGAGCGAAGCGAGCCACGAAGGGCTCGCAACGTGTCTCACCAGGCCCTTCGTGGCTCGTCGCTTGCGCTCCTCGCACCTCAGGGGCCAGTGGGGCGGCGGGCAGTTGCTTGCGCTCCTCACACCTCAGGGAGCAATGGGGTCGCTTTTTCGGATTAGGGAGCAGGGTTGGGGCGGGGTGATGCTCCGCTCGGCGAGCTCGTCGCGGATTCGCGGTCTGCTCGTGATTAGCTAGTGCCCATGCGTGCCAAGCGGGGGAGTCGCGACTACGGGTCCATCCTGCTCGGCTCCGTCGGCGAGAGCTCGGTCAAACAGCGGGTCCGCATCCAGACGCTGCTGACCGCGTCGATCGTGGTGGCCAACCTGTTCGGGGCGATCGTCGCGGTCGCGCTCACCGCGGTCGGCATCCCGCAGCCGACCATCTTCACCGCCGAACTGTGGTGGGTCAACTTCATCGTGGTGCCCGTCTACATCACCGCAGCCTTCGTCGTGGGAATCGGATGGGGCACCTACGTCGGCGTCCGTGATCTGCGCTGGGCGATCCGCGACGTCGCGCCGACCAAGCGCGATGCCCGTCGGACGATGCGGCTGCCGTGGCGGTTGTCACTGGTGCAGGGATTCCTGTGGGGCATCGCCGCCATCATGCTCACGATCATGTACGGGATCGTCGACCCACAGCTGATCCCCAAGACCATCTTCGTGGTGAGCCTCAGTGGTGTTGTGGTGGTGGCGATCTCATATCTGTTCATCGACTTCACCCTGCGTCCCGTTGCGGCGGAACTGATCTCGGCCGGCCACCGCCGGCGCAAACGTACCGGTGTGCGGGCGCGCTCGGTCGTCTCGTGGATGGTGGGTTCGGCGACCCCGATCATCGGCATCCTGCTGGTGCTGGCGTTCGGGCTCGCGCGGGACGAGACCTCCAAGCTCGACCTGTTCGTCGGTGCCACGGTCCTCGGGGTCACCGCACTCTTCACCGGCCTGCTGCTGACGCTGCTGTCGAGCATGAGCGTCACCGGCCCCATCCGCAGCGTGCGCGCCGGGATGAACCGAGTCAGCGACGGTGACCTCGACAACGCCGACCTCGTCGTCTACGACGGCACCGAACTCGGCGACCTGCAGGTGGGTTTCAACTCGATGGTCGCGGGACTGCGTGAGCGAGAACGGATACGGGACCTGTTCGGACGGCACGTGGGCCACGAAGTCGCCGAGGCGGCCATGTCGTCGAACCCGGAACTCGGCGGGACCGAACGTCTCGCCGCCACGCTCTTCGTCGACGTCATCGGTTCGACGACGCTTGCCGCGCAACGACGCCCGACCGAGGTGGTCGAGATCCTCAACAAGTTCTTCGCGGTCATCGTGCGGGCGGTCGAGGAACACGACGGCTTGGTGAACAAATTCGAGGGCGACGCGGTGCTCGCCATCTTCGGCGCACCCATCGATCTCGACGACGCCGCGGGCAGCGCGCTCGCCGCCGCGCGCGACATCGCCCGCGGCCTGGCCGAGGAGGTGCCCGACCTGGCGGCCGGTATCGGGGTCAGCCACGGGGCCGTGGTCGCCGGGAACGTCGGTGCCATCGAGAGATTCGAGTACACCGTCATCGGCGACCCGGTCAACGAGAGTGCCCGCCTGTCGGAACTGGCCAAACGGGATCCGCGGCGGCCGTTGGCCTCCGGACGCGCGGTCAAGGCCGCGCAGCGGGACGAGGCCGAGTGGTGGGAGGAACAGGAGACCACCTCGCTGCGCGGCCGGACCGAGGAGACGACCGTGTTCGCCGCATTCGTCGACGACGAGTGAGGGCCTCGCTCAGCCGATCGCGTCTTCGGAGCTGATCAGCCGCCCGTCCGGGCCGACGATGCTGAGGCCCAGTCCGTCGAAGACCGAGTACTTGTACCCGTTGTTGTAGGCGACGTAGTAGTGACGGCCGCTGCCGTTCTCCTGCACGTGCACCTCGGACACCGGGATGCACAGGGTGTTCCCACTCGAACGCGCGACACCCCGGTACTCGAGGGTGCCGTCGGCGCGCCACTGACAGATCGACGCCGCCGACCGGGCGGTGACGACGGAGGTGACGGTCCGCTGTCCGGGATCGCAGGACGGTGCCGAGGGCGCGGCGACCGCGGTCGAGGTGCCGACGGCGAGCGCGCCGGC
The DNA here is from genome assembly GCF_016924115.1 of Gordonia sp. BP-119. NCBI lineage: Bacteria > Bacillati > Actinomycetota > Actinomycetes > Mycobacteriales > Gordoniaceae > Gordonia > Gordonia sp. BP-119. The sequence goes on along the minus strand of NZ_JAFFZF010000032.1, from coordinate 14,539 downwards.
GGTGAGGACGAGGGAAGCGCCGGCAGTGGCCAGGCGGGTGATGGTCGTGTTCATGAGAGCGAAGGTAGGACAGGGCTTGTCGAGTGGGAATGGGCAGAACTCCCCGGGTTCGTTCGGATGGGGGACCCTTCGAGACGCCCTCCGCAAGCTCCGGGCTCCTCAGGGAGCGACGGGGGTGTCGCCCGCAAGCTCCGGGCTCCTCAGGGAGCGACGGGGGTGTCGCCCGCAAGCTCCGGGCTCCTCAGGGAGCGAGGGGGGTGTCGCCCGCAAGCTCCGGGCTCCTCAGGGAGCGAGGGGGGTGTCGCCTGCAAGCTCCGGGCTCCTCAGGGAGCTAGGGATCCCGGTCGCCCTGCCCCTCGGCGAAGTCGAGCCGGCGCAACGCGATTCGCAGCACCTCGTCGTCGATGCGTCCGGCGTCGCGTTCGGCGATGAAGACCGCGCGCTGGATCTGCAGGATCTCCGTCCGGAGTCGTGCCCCGGCGGACGTCGGACTCTCGCCGAGATCCTCGGGACCCCGGCCGAGTTCCTCCCAGGCCACATTGCGCTGCGTGGTGATCCACTTGCGCAGCATCGCCACCTGGAGCCGGCGCGGATCGTCGTCGGACAGTTCGGTGGCGTAATCGTCGAGGCGCCGTTCGGATTCCCGGGACGCACGGTCCTGCGCGGCCGCATACGCCAGCCGGTCCTGGGCGCGCTCGTCGCCGCTCACTCCGAGGAAGCGGATGACCCAGGGCAGGGTGGTGCCCTGGATCAGCAACGTCCCCACCACGACCACGAATGTCAGGAACAGGATCTCGGCGCGGGCGGGGAACGGTTCATTCGTCTCGGTGTAGACGGGGATGGCGAACGCGGCGGCCAGTGACACCACGCCACGCATACCGGCCCAGGAGACGACGAACACCGACGCCGGACTCGGCGGCGGCTCGCGGTCGCGGATCCGTCGCGAGAGCAGTCGGGGCAGATAGGTCGCCGGGTAGACCCAGACGATGCGCACGAGGATCGTCGCCGCCAGGACCGCCGCGGCGTCGATGGCGATCTGCGTCCACGACTCGTTCTCGACACCCTCGATGAGCATGGGCAGCTGGAGCCCGATGAGCAAGAAGACGAACGACTCGAGGATGGTGTCGATCGACTTGCGCACCGCCTCGTCCTGCAGGCGCGTCGCATAGCCCAGCCGCACCGACCGGTGGCCGAGGTAGAGACCGGCGGTGACCACCGCGATGACACCCGAACCGTGCAGTTCCTCGGCCGCGTAGTACGTGCTGAACGGGACGATGATGCCGATCGCTGTCTCCATCGGCGGGTCGGTGAGCCAGACACGCACCCAGGACACGACCACCCCGACGAGGAGGCCCACGACCAGGCCGCCGAGGGCGGCCACCGCGAACGTCAGGACGCCTTCGCCGACCGTCGCGGTGGCCCCCACCGCCGCGGCGAGCGCGATCCGGAACGCGGTGAGGGCCGTCGCGTCGTTGAGCAGGCTCTCGCCGCCGAGCAGCGTCATCATCCGGCGCGGCAGACCGAGCCGGCGGCCGATCGCCTGCGCCGACACCGCGTCCGGCGGCGCGACGACCGCGCCGAGGACCAGTGCCGCGGCGAGCGGGAGATTGGGGACGACGAGGTATGCGACGTATCCGACCACCAGGGTCGTCACCAGCGGTAGGCCGACCGCCAGGAATCCGATTGCACGCCAGTTGGCGCGGAACGCCTGATATGAACTCTCCTGCGCGGCCGAGTACAGCAGCGGCGGCAGGATGAGGAAGAGCACGAGCTCGGGTTCCAGGGCCACCGACGGCAACTCGGGAATCCATGCGATCCCGAGACCGACGGTGACCAGCACCAGCGGCGATGACCAGCCATAGCGACGACACAACGCGGCGACCGCCACGGCGATGACCGCGACCAGCAGTAGCGATGCGCCCATTCGAGCGACTCTAATCGCGCCGGCCCGATGGATAATGTCGGGCATGAAGATCTTTCGGCGGAAGTCATCGGCCGCGTCCGGGCCGGCGGGGTCCGGTTCCGACGCCTCGAGCACGGCGCGCTGCGTCGAACTGGAGTCGTTCGACGCCGCGCCGGCCGCCGACCCGGCGCCGGCATCGGGCGACGACCGCAGTTGCCAGGACTGTGTCGCGATCGGCGAGACCCACTGGGCACATCTTCGGAAGTGCCTGACGTGCGGGCACATCGGTTGTTGCGATTCGAGCCCGCGACGACACGCGACCGGTCACTTCCACGAGACCGGGCACCCGGTCATGCGTTCGGCCGAACCGGACGAGGTGTGGCGCTGGTGCTTCGTGCACGAGGTGACGGGATGATCACCCGACGGTCCTTGGTGTGTTCGACGAGGTGGAGGAGTGCGCCGGGATCTGTGCTGGCGGCAAGTAGGATTTGAGGATGACGTCGAACAGCGAGAGTGCGCCCAGCGCAGCCCAGCCGGCGCCGACGACCGGGCCGCCGGACGTCATCGGCACGCCGCTGAGTCCGACCGCGACCAAGGTGATGGTCCTCGGGGCAGGTGAACTCGGCAAAGAGGTCGTGATCGCGTTCCAGCGCCTCGGCGTCGAGGTCGTCGCCGTCGATCGCTACGCCGACGCGCCCGGCCACCAGGTCGCCCACCATGCCGAGGTCATCGACATGACCGACCCCGCCGCCCTGCACGCGGTCATCGACAAACATCGTCCCGCGTACGTGGTGCCCGAGATCGAGGCGATCGCCACCGAGGCCCTCGTCGACGTCGCCGAACGCGGTATCGCCGAGGTCATCCCCACCGCGAGCGCTGTCGTCGCCACCATGAACCGCGAGGGAATCCGACGTCTCGCCGACGAGGAACTCGGGCTGCCGACATCGCCGTATCTCTTCGCCGACACTCTAGAGGAGGTCACCGTCGCGGCCCGCCAGGTCGGGTTCCCGTGTGTGATCAAGCCCGTCATGTCGTCGTCGGGCAAGGGACAGTCGGTCGTGCGGGGCCCCGAGGAGCTGGCCTCGGCCTGGGAGACCGCGAACACTGGTGGTCGGGTGCAGGGCAGTCGCGTCATCGTCGAGGGCTTCGTCGAATTCGATTACGAGATCACCCTTCTCACGGTTCGTGCGATCGATCCGGCCACCGGCCGGCTCACGTCCCACTTCTGTGCGCCCATCGGTCACCGACAGATCAACGGCGACTACGTGGAGAGCTGGCAGCCCCATGAGATGAGCACCGACGCGCACGCCTCGGCGACCTCGATCGCGGCGCGCATCGCCACCGCGCTCGGTGACGGAAAGCTGGCCGGGCGCGGCGTTTTCGGCGTCGAACTCTTCGTCAAGGGCGACGATGTCTACTTCTCCGAGGTCAGCCCGCGGCCCCATGACACCGGCCTCGTCACGATGGCGACCCAGCGACTGTCCGAGTTCGAGATGCATGCCCGCGCGATCCTCGGTCTCCCGGTCGACGTCACGCTCGCGTCCCCGGGTGCCTCGGCCGTCATCTACGGGCAACTCGACGAGCCGGCGATCGGTTTCGAGAACGTCGCCGCCGCACTTGCCGTACCCGAGACCGACATCCGGCTGTTCGGCAAGCCCGAGAGCTTCCACCGCCGGCGCATGGGCGTGGTCACCGCGACAGCCGATGACGTGCCGGTCGCGCGTGAACGTGCCGTCCGCGCCGCGTCGCTCGTCACACCCGTGCCGGGCCGCCCGGCCGTTCGCAAGGCCACCACCCTTCCGCCGACCCCGCCCCCGGCGCCTCCGCGACGCCCCGGGCCGCCGCCCGGCCCGGTCGGCCCGCCGCGCGGACCCGTCGGTCCGCCTCCCGGTGTACCGAAACCGCCGGGTGCGCCGCTGGGACAGCCGCCCGGTCGTCCGGGACCGCCGCCCGGACCCCGGCCACCCGCACCGCGGCCGGCTGGGGGGCCACGCCCGGTACCGCCCGCACCGATCCCCCCGTCGGGGACCCCGCCGCGTCCGGCGGGCCCGCCGCCACGGCCGGCCCCGCAGGAAAAGGCCCCGTACGATCAGGCCCCGGCGATGACCTCGATGGTCAAGACCGACGACCGGCCCGCCGACGCGCGCCCCGGTGCGTCGTCGAAGCCCGGCGAGTGATCGGACGAGGTCCGGGTGCCGTTCTGGGGTGAGCTGCTGGTCGCAGCGGTGATCTTGGTGGGCCTGGTGGGCATCGTCGTGCCGATCCTGCCCGGCACCTTGCTCATCGTCGGCGCACTGTTCGTGTGGGCCCTCGTCGTGGGTGGTTGGGCCTGGTCGGTGTTCGCTCTGGCCATCGTCGTCATCGGCATCGGCGAGGTGCTCAAGTATCTGATCGCGGGCCGGTCGCTGCGCGCGGACGCGATCCCGAACCGCACGATCGTGGTCGGCGGCCTGGTCGGCATCGTCGGCTTCTTCGTCGTCCCCGTCATCGGCCTGCTGCTCGGCTTCATCGTGGGTGCGCTGGCATCGGAACTCGTCCGCACGCGCAGCTTCGACGGCGCGTGGCGGGGCGCGTTCTCGGCGCTGAAGGCGGCGGTGAAGACGATCGGCATCGAACTCCTCTTCGCGCTGATCGCGACGGGCATCTGGACCGGCGGCGCCTTCACCTGGTGACCGAACGGGTCGCGGCACCGGTCGTGACCTGCCAGTATCAAATGGTGTGACCGCGGTCACCGATTGATGTGTACAGTCGTGCACCGAAGGGTAGTACCGGTCAGTAACTCCAGCCGTGGGGATTTCTAGGGGAGGAGTCTGAGTGAACCTGTTGAAGTGGAGCAAGCGGCCGGCGGCCGGGGTCGAGGCCCGGAAGCCGGAGGTCAACATCATCCGGGGTCTGGTGGCCCGAGCGACTACCCCGTTGCTGCCCGACGACTATCTGCACCTGATCAATCCGCTGTGGAGCGCGCGCGAGCTCCGCGGCAAGGTGCTCGACGTGACCAAGGAGACCGACGACACCGCCACCGTCACCATCCGGACGGGCTGGGGGTTCCCCGAGTCGTACAAACCGGGCCAGTACGTCGGGATCGGTCTGCAGATCGAGGGCAAGTGGCACTGGCGGTCGTACTCGTTGACGTCGTTCGGCGCCAACGAGGACAAGACCATCGCGATCACGGTCAAGGCGAACCCCGACGGATTCCTGTCGTCGCATCTCGTCGACGGCGTCAGCCCCGGGACGATCATCCGGCTGCAGTCGCCCAAGGGCGACTTCCATCTGCCCGAGCCGGTTCCGGGCAAGATCCTGTTCGTGACCGCGGGCAGCGGGATCACTCCCGTCATGGCGATGCTGCGGCAGCTGAGTTCGCACGGTCAGACACCCGACATCGTGCACATCCACTCCGCGCCCACCCGCGACGACGTGATCTTCCTCGACGAGATGGAGAAACTCGCCCAGGAGGCCGACGACTACGACCTCAATCTCCAGCTGACCAAGGAGATGGGCAAGTTCGACGTCTCGCGGATGGACGAGTGGGCACCGGACTGGCGCGAACGAGAATGCTGGGCCTGCGGACCGGTGGCACTGCTCGACGCGATGGAGTCGCACTACGAGGACGGCGGCCTGCGTGAACGTCTCCACGTGGAGCGGTTCGCCATCGCGCGCACCGACCACGGTGGCGAGGGCGGCACCGTGAAGTTCGCGATCTCGGACAAGGAAGCCGAGATCGACGGCGCCACAACACTTCTCGAAGCAGGGGAGAACCTGGGAATCCAGATGGCGTTCGGCTGCCGGATGGGTATCTGCCAGACCTGCGTCGTGCCGCTCGCCGGGGGTTACGTGCGTGACCTGCGCACCGGCGAGGAACGTCGCGAAGGAGAACGAATCCAGACATGCATCAGCGCCGTGTCTGGTGAATGCACCCTAGATCTGTAGGAGGCTTCATGGCCATCACCGACATCGATCAATACGCACATCTCACCGAGAGCGACGTCGAAACCCTCGGCGCCGAGTTGGACGCCATCCGTCGTGACATCGAGGAGTCGCGGGGCGAGGCCGACGCCAAGTACATCCGCCGGGCCATCACCCTGCAGCGCAGCCTCGCTGCCGGTGGCCGGCTCGCCCTGATGTTCAGCGACAAGAAGGTCGCCTGGGCTGCCGGGACCGCGATGCTCTCGCTCGCCAAGATCATAGAAAACATGGAACTGGGCCACAACGTGATGCACGGCCAGTGGGACTGGATGAACGATCCGGAGGTCCACTCGTCGTCGTGGGAGTGGGACACCACCTGCCCGAGCGTGCAGTGGAAGCACTCGCACAACTTCGTCCATCACAAGTACACGAACGTCGTCGGGATGGACGACGACGTGGGCTACGGAATCCTGCGCGTCACCCGGGACCAGCCCTGGGAGTGGTGGAACGTCGGTAACCCGATCTACAACCTGACGCTCGGCACGTTCTTCGAATACGGTGTGGCGCTGCACCATCTGGAGACGGAGAAGCTGCGCAACAAAGAGAAGACCTACCGTCAGGCGGCCAAGGATCTCCGGGTGATCGGCACCAAGGTCGGCAAACAGGCGGCCAAGGACTATCTGATCTTCCCGGCTCTGGCGGGTCCGAACTGGAAGACGACGCTCACCGCGAACTTCACGTCGAACATCATCCGGAACTACTGGGCGTACATGGTGATCTTCTGTGGTCACTTCCCCGACGGAGCCGAGAAGTTCACGGTCGACGAGTTCGAGAACGAGGACCAACCGCGCTGGTATCTGCGTCAGATGTTGGGATCGGCCAACTTCAAGGCCGGACCGCTGATGCGGTTCATGAGCGGGAACCTCAGTCATCAGATCGAACACCACCTGTTCCCCGACCTGCCGAGCAGTAGGTACGAGGAAATCGGTGTGCGTGTCCGCGAGTTGTGTGACAAATACGACCTGCCGTACACGACGGGGACCCTCCTGGGTCAATATGCCCAGTCGTTCCGGACCATCGCGAAGCTGGCACTGCCGAACTCGTTGTTGAAGGCGACGTCGGATGACGCGCCGGAGACGGCGTCGGAGCTGCGCTTCGCGATCCGCGAGGGCATGAGTGACCACTTCGGCGTCGACCCGGCGACCGGGAAGCGACGGGGTCTGCGGACGGCGTTGCGTGAACTCAAGAATTCCCCGGTGCGGTCGGCGCATGTGGGGCGGGCCGCGTCGGGCCGCCCGGCATGGAACCAGTTGTGACATAACAGATGTCGCGCATCGTTGCGCTTCTCGCGACGATGCGCGACATCTGCGAATAACCCCCGGGGCATCGTGCGTCCGTGTCAGAATGGCGCTCGTGCGCATCGGGATGACCATGCCTGTGATGGAGCCGGATCTCGACGCCGAGATGCTCCACTCGTGGGCCACCACCATCGACGACGGTCCGTTCAGCTCACTGTGCTGGGGAGAACGCATCGCGTTCGACAATCCGGAATGCCTGACCCTCCTCGGCGCGCTGGCGGCGTGGACCCGACGGGTGCCGCTCGTGATGACGGTCGTCGTGCCGCAGCTGCACGACCCGGTGATGCTCGCCAAGTCGCTGGCGACCGGCGACATGCTGTCGGGAGGACGTCTCACCGTGGCACTCGGGGTCGGCGGGCGACACGAGGACTACCGGGCGGTCGGCGCGGACCCGTCGACGCAGACCATGCGCCAACTGGCCGAACGCGCCGTGACGATGAAACGGGTGTGGGCCGGAGAGAAACTCACCGAGTCGGTCCTGCCGGTCGGTCCGCCGCCGCATCGTAAGGGTGGTCCGGTACTGCATGTCGGGACCACCGGGCCGAAGACGATTCGTAGCGCGGTCGAGTGGGCGGACGGAATCGCCGGGGTCACCCTCGATCTCGATGCCGGCAAGCAGAACGAGCTCTTCGATATTGCCCGGTCGGCATGGGCGGATGCCGGTCGGGCGGCACCGCATCTCGCGACGTCGTTCTGGTTCGCGATCGGTGAGGGCGACGGTCCCCGAGCGCAGGTGACCCGGCACCTGCATCACTACATGAACTGGATCCCGTCGGAGTTCGTCGACGCGATCGCACCCACCACCGGGTGGGCGGGCACCGAGGCCGAGCTCGCCGAGGTCCTGCGGCGGTTTGCCGACATCGGTACCGACGAGGTGCAACTCATCCCGACAAGTTCGGACCCCGGTCAGCTCCGGCGCGCGGCGGACGTGGCGGCGGCGTTCTCCTGACGACGCGGCGTCCCGAGATCTAGGGTGTGGCGGTGGCCTCCCTGCGCCGGATGCTCGGCATCGGCAAGCTCCCAGACGACCTCCGTGCGCAGGTCGTCTCCGACGGCGCGTACCTCATCGTCGAATTCGTGCCCGTGACACTGAGATTCAGCGGGCAAGTGCCCGGTCGATCGGCGCAGGGCAACGTCCGGCCCTTCACCGGTGCTGTAGTCCTGACGCCCCGACGCGTCCTCGCGACGATGTCGAGCGTGCCCGGTCGGGCGGGTCGTGCCATCGACCACGAGTGGACGACCCCGCGCGGTTCGATGGTCCGCGCGGTCATCGACGACGGCGGGCTCGTCATCGAGATCCCGGCGCTCGAGCGCGTGAACCCCGACTTCAGCGGAACATTGAGTCTGACCTACTTGACCGAGCTGCCCGGCTCGGTGCTCCAGCAGGCCCCGGTGCGCGAGGTGTGGTTCGACGTCCCGGCGCGCTACGTCACCTCACTCGTCGGGGGCCGCCGGAGCTGACGGACCGACCGGCGGTCAGCCCGCCGGCTGCTCCTCGACGGCCCGCCCGGGGCGCAGCATCACGAGTGCGAGGATCGCAGCGGCCGCGGTGAGCACGCCGGAGAACGTGAGGCACAGACGCATTCCGTCGAGGAAGGCGTCGCCGACGGCGTTCATCACGGCCGGGGCGTCGGCGCCGAGGTTCAGGCCGCTCGCGGCGGCCAGGCCCTCGGTGTCGACCGCACCGATCACCCGGTCACGTACCGGCTCGGCGACACCGGCATCGATCAGCTTCTGCGGCAACGAGTTCACCGCACCGGCGGTCAGGAGGGCGCCGAGCACGGCCGGGCCGAGCGCGCCGCCGACCTGACGGAAGGAGTTGTTCCCGGCCGCGGCCATCCCCGACAGGTGATAGGGCACGGCCGACACCGCGGTCGCGGTCATCGGCGCCATCACCAGTCCCATGCCGAGCCCGAGCACGACCAGACGCCACGAGATGGCGGCGAAGGAGGTGTGGGCGTCGAGGGTCAGCAGCGCGAACTGGGCGCCGGCGACCATCAGGAGTCCGCCGCCGATCAGGAACCGGGCGTGAATTCGATGCATCATCTTGCCGGCGAGCCCGCCGACCAGCATCGAGGCGCCGTTCATGAGGGCCAGCCGCCAACCGGCCTCGACGGTGCCGAGTTGCTGAACCAGCCCGAAATACATGCTCAGCACGAAGATGAACCCGATCAGAGCCAGGAAGGCGATCATCGCGACCAGGGTGGTGGCGGTGAAGGCGCGGCTCCGGAAGAGGTCGAGGTCGAGCATCGGACTCGCCGAACGCTTTTCGATGACGACGAACCCGACTGCGGCGACCGCGGCGGCCAGCAGCGCGACGACGACGCGGGGGTCGCCGAAGCCGTAGACGCCGGCCTCGATGACGCCGAAGACGAGTGCCGTGACGGCGATCGCGGCCGAGATCTGGCCGGACCAGTCGAGGCGACGGGCATGGGGTGCGCGGGATTCCGGGAGCATCGTCGCGGCCACCGCCAGCGCGATGAGGGCGATCGGGATCGGCAGCAGGTAGATCCATCGCCAGCCGGCGGACTCGGCGACCGGACCCGCGACCAGCGGCCCGACGGTCAGCGAGAGCATGAGCGACGACGCCCAGATGCCGATGAACTTGCCCCGTTCCCGGGAGTCGGGGACCGCGTGACTGATCAGTGCCAGGGTCGTGGGCAGGAGGGCGGCCGCGCCCGTTCCGGCGAGCGCCTGTCCGATCCACACCATGCTGATCGAATTCGCACACAGCGCCACCAACGCGCCCGACGCCGTGAGGCAGAGCCCCACCAGATAGACCTTGCGTCGGCCGTACACGTCGCCGAATACTCCGGCGGTGAGGATGAATGCGGCCATCGGCAGGACGAACGCGTCCTGTACCCAGGACAACTGGGCGGTCGAGGCGCCGAAGGCGGTGCCGATCGCCGGCAGGGTGACGGCGACGCTCGTGATGGGCAGGTAGGCGACGAAGACGCCGAGGCAGGCCATCACCACGGTGGCCGTCCGACGGGCCGGGGGAGTCGGTACGCCGGTGGGAACGGGGGAGATGGTCGCGGTCAACGCGCTCGCTTTCGCAGGTCGATGAGGGTCGCCGAACGGGGCAGGAGTTCATTGTCTGGTCCGCGTCTACGAAACCACGCACAGATCCCGAGTGCCGGTATCGATACGGCACTGTGGGTCGCGCGGCGATACACTTCCTCCACCATGGACGACATCGACGGCACGATCCTCCGTGCGCTGCAGGTGTCGCCGCGTGCGACGTTCCGCCAGCTGGGTGAGGTGGCCGGGATCTCGGAGCAGACCGCGGCGCGCCGCTACCAGGCGATGCGGCGGGCCGGCGTGATGAAGGTCGTCGGGATCATCAAGCCGTCCGTCCGCGGCCAGTCGGAGTGGGTGGCGCGGGTGCGGTGCCGTCCGGACCGGATGGAACCGCTCGCGTCCTCGCTCGCCCGCCGGCGTGATGTCGCCTTCGCGTATGTCGCGTCCGGTGGTGCGGAGATCATCTGTCTCATCCGGGCGCCGCTCGGCGTGGCCGGTGAGGAGGCCATCGCCAAGACGTTCCCCGCCCGAGCCTCGGTGACCGACGTCCGCATCGATCTCGTCCTGCACGCCTTCGATCCCGGTCACCCCGCGTCGAGGTGGACCGGATTCGGTGGCCACCTCTCTGATCGGGACCGCGACCTCCTCGCTTCCGCTGCGGCTGCTGTGGTCGACGACATGCCGGAGGACCCCGAGCAGGACGATCCGTCGTCGGATGCCCCGGCGGGTGGCGCGCGGTTGACGGCCGACGATGCCGTGCTGATCGACGCGCTGACCCAGGACGGTCGGCGAGCGCACCGCGAACTGGCCCGGATCTGCGGATGGACGGTCGGACGAGTGCGCCGCCGGCTGCGCACGCTCGAGCGCGGGGGTGCGCTCTTCTACGACGTCGAGATCCTCCCCGACCGGCACGGGTTCGACCTGAGCGCCACGCTGTGGTTGACGGTGACCCCCTCGGCTCTCGATCAGGTGGGCACCGAACTCGCGGCTCACGACGAGGTGGCGTTCGCGGCGGCGATCAGCGGCGAGTGGAACCTCATGGTGTCGGTGATCTGCCGGGACACCGCGCATTTCCACGACTATCTGCGCACCCGGGTCGCCGCGATCGGCGGCGTCACCGGGTACTCGGTCAGCATCCGGATGCGCCGGCTGAAGCAGAACGCCTCGCTTGTGGTGCAGGGGCGTTTGATTCAGCCGGTGTGATGCCCGCGGCGGGGTAGCGTCCACGTGTGATCTCGCCACAGCGTGCCGACCGCGGCCTGGTGCGGTTGTGTCTGCTGGCGGTCATCGCCGGTCTGCTGACCGGCGTACTCGGTGGAGCCTTCCGCTGGTGCCTGAACCACCTGGACCGCTGGCGGGTCGAGATGCTCGACTGGTCGGCGGGACTCGGTGTCCCCGGGTGGCTCATCCCGATCGCGGTCACCGCGACCGGTGCGGCGCTCGGCGCGCTCGCCGTCCGGCTGGTGCCGACCGCGGCGGGAAGCGGGATCCAACACGTGGAGGCCGTCGAGCGCGGGGAGGCGTCACCGGCGCCCCTGAGCCTCATCCCGGCCAAGTTCTTCGGCGCGCTCGCCGCGATCGGTTCCGGACTCGTGCTGGGCCGCGAAGGCCCGACAGTGCACATGGGTTCGGTCGTCGGTGCGGAGACCGGCCGGCGCGGCGGTCTCGACGACGCCGACGTCCGGGTGATGCAGACGTCACTCAGCGGGGCCGGACTGGCAGTGGCGTTCACGGCTCCGATCGGCGGCGCGCTCTTCGCACTCGAGGAGGTCGGCCGCTCGGTCCGCTTACGCCTCGTGGTGCCCACGGTGTTCGCCGTGGTGGCCGCCGTCGCCGCCGGACGGGTCATCCTCGGCGACCGCCCGGAGTTCGACGTGCCCTCGCTCGACGTGCCGTCGGTGACGGTGCTGCCCGTCTTCGTGGTCTTCGGTCTCGTGTCCGGCGTCATCGGGATCGCCTACAGCCGCATGGTTCTCGGCACCCTCGGCTGGGTCGGCCGGTTCTCGCGGATACCGCCGATCGGACGCGCCGCCCTCATCGGCGCGGCGATCGGTGCGCTTCTCGCCCTCGACGCTCGCACCGCGGGCGGCGGGGACGGCCTCACCCAGGCGGTCGTCGACGGCGGTGTCGTGCTCCCGGCGCTCGTCGCACTGTTCCTCGTCCGGTTCGTCGCGGGTCCGCTCTCCTATGCCGCGGGCACGCCGGGTGGCCTGTTCGCACCGCTGCTCGCGCTCGGCGCCCTGTGGGGTGCCGCCTTCGCCGAGGTCGCCGACATCATTGTGCAACAACCGGATTCAGGAGCATCGGGATTTCGGGGCGCGATGATCCTCGCCGGGATGGCGGCGCTGTTCGGTGCGGTCGTCCGGGCCCCGCTCACCGGGATGGTCGTCGTGATGGAGATGACCGCGACGACCACGGTCGCCCTCCCCATGCTGGCCGCGACCGCCGCCGCGGTGCTCGTCGCCCACCTGTCCGGGTCGCCGCCGGTCTACGACTCTCTTCGCGAGCGGATGCTCGCGAAACCGGCTGGACGAGAAGAGCCTCCCTCCGCTCCCTGAGAGCGAGCTTGCGAGCGTCACCCCGCTCCCTGAGGAGCGAGCTTGCGAGCTGCCGCACATGCTCCCTAATCCGGAAGAGCCACACACCCACTGGTCCCTGAGGTGCGAGGAGCGTAAGCCGCCGGGCCGAGCACGCGACGAAGGAGCGCGTCGAGGTCGACGAGCCACGAAGGGCCTGGTGAGACGGGCGGGTTCTAGCGATCCCCGCAACACCCTGGCTTTCAGGGAGTTGCGGGGATCGTGGTTTCTGCAGAGTTGAAGGATCGGTTCTTCGAGGCGCTGGATCGCGAAGGCGGGAGTGTCACGGTTGCCGCTCGTCGTGTGGGTGTCAATCGCAGTACTGCGTCTGGCTGGGTGCGTCGAGCCGGGTTACGCGGGCTTGGCAAGCCGGGGACCTCTGGGCATCCCGGGCGCGCTCGTTATGACGAGTTGCGGGCGGCTGGCGTTCGTCGTCGCGACGCCGCCCAGCAGGTGGGCGTCAATATCCGGACTGCGCAGGATTGGGATCAAGGGATACGCAAAGGTGCTCACGCGCGCCTTCATCCCGATGGTCGCCGCATCGACTACAAGACCGGTATGACAACGTACGACTCAGCGGGGCGACGGCCGTCGGTGGCCAGGATCGAAGCCCAGCTGCATCCTCGGTTCCTGAGCTTGTCTGAGCGTGAGCAGATCGCTGACATGCACCGTGCCGGCGACTCGTTGCGCGAGATCGGACGCCGGTTGGGGCGGGCGGCGTCGACGATCAAACGCGAGATTGATGCGTACTCAGTGTCAGGGGTATACCGTCCCTGTCGGGCTCAAACAGCCTGGGCGAGTGCGCGTTTACGGCCGAAGGAGTCCAAACTCGCCACCGCTGGGCCGCTTCGGGATTACGTCCGCGACAAACTTGCCCAGCAGTGGTCTCCCGAACAGATCTGTCACGCTTTGATCGTCGAGTTCCCCGATGACAAGGCAATGCGAGTGAGTACCGAGACGATCTACCAGGCGATCTACATTCAGGCCCGCGGCGGGTTGCGCCGTGAAGTCGCCGACGCGTTGCGCACCGGACGCACACGTCGTAAGCCTCGCCGGTCTCCAGAGCGCCGCGCAGCCCGGTTTGTCGACGAGATGGTGATGATCTCCGATCGGCCGGCTGAGGTCGAGGACCGGGCGGTTCCGGGCCACTGGGAGGGTGACCTGATTGTCGGTACCCGTTCGGAATCGGCCATCGTGACGCTGGTCGAACGCACGACTCGCTACGTCCTGCTCGGGCATCTGCCTGGCGGGCACACAGCCGAGGAGGTTCGCGACGTGCTGATCCCGCTGATCGGTTCTCTACCCGAGCATCTGCGAGGGTCGTTGACCTGGGACCAGGGCTGTGAAATGGCGGCGCACAAGCAGTTCAGCATCACCACCGGTGTCTCGGTCTACTTCTGCGACCCGCATTCACCATGGCAGCGCGGCTCTAACGAGAACACCAATGGCTTACTGCGCCAATACTTCCCAAAGGGAACCGACTTGTCAGTACACAGCGCCGAGGACCTCGAACTCGTCGCCCAAAGACTCAACGGCCGACCACGCAAAACGCTCGACTGGAGAAACCCAGCCGAACGTCTGCGTGATTTACTTGTGCCAGTCTAACCAACCGGTGTTGCGAGGACCCCTAGAATTCGCCACGCCTTGCGAGACCCTAATGGGGGTGGATCGGCGTCCTGCAGGGGATGCTGGTTTGTGTGAGCCTTCCCGGCCGGTGACCACTCCGAGACCCTGAAACGGTGTCGGATTTCTACACGAAGACCGTGGCCCGGCCGGGT
>NZ_JAFFZF010000031.1:0-72314 GCF_016924115.1 Gordonia sp. BP-119 | reverse complement strand
GTCCGACGCGTGTCGTCCCCGACCCCGGCGGGCCCCGGTGGCCGCGGACCCGGTGCGCCCGGCAGGGGCCCGCCGGGGTCGGGGACGACACGCGTCGGACCGTGCGGCGGCTGGGTCACGACCGGACCCGGGTGCGTGGTACCGCCGGCAGGCCGCGTCGACCGACGCGGGCGGCATGCGTCGCGCCCCGAGAATGCCGGGACGCGTGCGGAACACGACGGGACATCGCTCCTCCAGGTGAGCAGACACGGTTACGGATGGTGCGGTAACTCTAACCCGCGGCGATGCTCGCGACGGGGTTATATAACCCGAACGAATTACACCCGTCGCACCAGGTCAGCCCCTGAACTGCGCGGAGTCGGGCAGGCTTGCCGGTGAACGCACCGGTGCATTGTGCCGGTATCGAACGTGACATCGAGTGTTGACAAATAGCGGCCCGTCGAAATACGTTCGAGTCATCCGCTGTGGTCTGTTTCACCGGCCGAGCCGCCCACCCCGAAGGGATGCGACGATGACGAAAGCACTGACCCCGACCGACCGGGAGCACGAGGCCCCCGCCCGCTACGTGCCGCAGCACGACAAGTCCGGCAGCGACCACGATTACGACCAGGTCCTCGACGACCTGTCCGCGGCATCGGTCCATCGCAACTTCGACCCGTACGTCGACATCGACTGGGACGCGCCGGACATGGCGATCGTCGAGAACGATCCGCGGTGGATTCTGTCCTACGAGGTCGACCCGATCGGCCGCCACCCGTGGTACCAGCAGTTGCCGCAGGAGAAGCAGATCGAGATCGGCATGTGGCGCCAGGCCAATGTCGCCAAGGTCGGCCTGCAGTTCGAGTCGGTCCTGATCCGCGGCCTGATGCAGTACAGCTTCAAACTCCCCAACGGTGCGCGCGAGTTCCGCTACACGACGCACGAATCCAAGGAGGAGTGCAACCACACCCTGATGTTCCAGGAGTTCGTCAACCGGACCGGCATGGACGTCCCCGGGGCCAAACTCGGCTACCGGCTGATCTCCCCTCTCGTTCCGCTCTTCTCGACGATCTTCCCCACCGTCTTCTTCTTCGGTGTGCTCGGTGGCGAGGAACCGATCGACCACATCCAGAAGGACTTCCTGCGCACCCGCGCCAGCCTGCACCCGACGATGGCCGCAGTCATGCAGCTCCATGTCGCCGAGGAGGCACGGCACATCTCGTTCGCCCATCACCTGATCCGCGAGCAGGTTCCGCAGCGCGGCCGCATCCAGCGTTTCCTGTTGTCGCTGATGCTCCCGCTGACGATGCGCATCCTGTGCGGCGCCATCGTCGTGCCCCCGCGGAGCTTCGCCAAGCGGTTCGACGTGCCCGACGAGGTCATGAAGGACATCTTCTGGCGTTCGGCGGAGTCGAAGCGGTTCCTGCGCAACGTGTTCGGTGACGTCCGCATGCTCGGTGAGCAGAGTGGACTGATGAACCCGGTCTCGCGCCTGCTGTGGCGCGCGCTCGGCATCAGCGGCCGCCCCTCGCGTTTCCGCAGCGAACCCACCTACACCGCGGCCTGAGCCGAACCCCGAATCGCAGGTAGAACCCGAGACCATGCCCCACGTCGTCACCCAGGCGTGCTGCGGCGACGCGTCGTGCGTGTACGCATGTCCCGTCAACTGCATCCACCCCACACCCGAAGAGCCCGATTTCGGCATCGCCGAGATGCTGTACATCGATCCCGCGACCTGCGTCGACTGCGGTGCGTGCGTCAGTGCGTGCCCGGTCGGCGCCATCGTCCCGGGACATCGCCTGACGGAGGGTCAGGAACGGTTCGTCGAGGTCAACGCGGCGCAGTACCACGATCCGGCCGACGGCGCGGCGCGCTTCCCGGTCGACCCGGCCCGGCGCCTGCCGCTGGCTCCCATCGACCGGCCCCGGCAGCTCGCGGTCGACCGGCCGATCTCGATCGGCATCGTGGGGTCCGGCCCGTCCGCGATGTACGCCGCCGACGAGCTGCTGCGGCAGCCGCAGATCTCGGTCACCATGTACGAGCGTCTCGACCGGCCGTTCGGGCTGGCACGGTTCGGCGTCGCGCCCGATCACCTGCACACCCGCAAGGTGATGGAGCTGTTCGACGACATCGCGCGCAACCCGCGGCTGGAGATCCTGCTGAACACCGAGGTGGGCCGCGACCTCACCCTCGCCGACCTGCGTGCACGGCACCAGGGCGTCATCTGGGCGGGCGGGGCCCCACCGACCGTCAACTCGCGCTGCCGGGATTCGATCTCCCCGGAGTGTCCAGCGCGACGTCCTTCGTGGGTTGGTACAACGGCCATCCCGACTTCGCCGACCTCGACGTCGATCTCGACACCGAGCGCGTCGTGGTCGTGGGCAACGGCAACGTCGCCCTCGACGTCGCACGCATCCTCGTCGCCGACCCGGGCACCCTCGCCGCCACCGACATCTCCCGTCCCGCACTGGCGAAGCTGCTGTCCTCGTCGGTCCGCGAGGTGGTGGTGATGGGCCGTCGCGGACCCGCGCACGCGGCCTTCACCCTGCCCGAACTCATCGGACTGGTCGACTCGGGGGTCCCGGTCACCGTCGACGCCGCCGACCTCGAAGCGCTGCCCGCACCCGCCGACCTGGACACCACGACTCGTGCCAAGCTCGATCTCCTGGCCGAGTGCGCCGCCCGCCCCGAACCCGAGGGCCGTCGAATCCGATTGACGTTCTTCGCCTCTCCGATGGAGGTGACCGCCGGTGCGGACGGCCGCGCGAGCACGTTGACCGCCGGCCGCAACCGTCCGGTCACCGACGACTCCGGAGCCGCGGTCGGCATCGAACCCACCGGCGAGACGGTGGGGCTCGAGACCGGGCTCGTCCTCACCTCGGTCGGTTACCGCGGTGTCGCGGTCCCGGGTCTCCCGTTCGACGACGCGGCCGGGATCATCCCGCACCTCGACGGCCGCGTGCTCGACGGGACCGAGCCCGTCCCCGGGATGTATGTGACCGGCTGGATCAAGCGCGGTCCGTCGGGCTTCATCGGCACCAACAAGACCGACTCGGCGCAGACCGTCGCCTCGTTGCTCGACGACCTCGAGTCGAACGCGACCGAGGCCTCGGCACCGCGTCGCCGTCGGTTGCTCGGCCGACGCCTCGGCGTCGCGTCGTCCGTCGCCGGCCTCGATTGACGGACTGCTGCGCTAGATTTCAGCCATGGGGCTGCCCGCGTACCAGCGCACCACCGTGCGCGCCGATCTGTCCGATCTACCCGCCGACGTCGCCGCCACGCTGCGCGACCATGCCGAGTCGACACAGCTCACCGTCACCGACGACCTGCCGGCGTGGATCACCCGGAGCATCAACCCGCCGTCGACCACGTTCTTCGGCAAGCTCTTCGGACGACGCAGCAACCCCGTCGACCCCGATTCCGAGCACCAGACGCTCATCGTGCTGCATCCGACCCACCTGATCGTCGTGGTGTCCGGGGCCGAACGTGGGGTGTCGGCACTGTCGTGTCCGCTCGCCGTCGCGTCGATGTCGTCGACCCCGCATGTCCCGGAGTCGGACGGATTCTCGGTGACCGGCTTCGCCGGTCATGAAGGACGTCCGGGCAGCTTCTACCTCGGAACGGGTGAGCCGGCGGGCACGGAATGCCGGGAGGCCGTTCGCTCGGCCGTCGTCGCCGCCAAGAATCCGTGAGGACCGCGGACCGCACTGCCCCGTTCTCGCGACCCGCGCTGGGTCTCCTACTCGCGCTGATCTCGTCGGCCTGTTTCGGCATCTCGGGGGTGCTCGCCCGGGCCATGATCGAGGCGGGATGGACGGCCGGTGCGACCGTCACGGTCCGCATCGCACTAGGCGGTCTGGTCCTGGCCATTCCCGGCTTCCTCGCCTTTCGCGACCGTCGGCAGCCGCTGCCCGAGCAGCCGGGCCGACGGTCCTGGACGGTGCTCGTCGCCTACGGACTCCTCGCGGTGGCCGGCTGTCAGCTGGCCTACTTCTATGCCGTGACCTACCTGCAGGTCGGCGTCGCGCTGCTCATCGAATACACCGCCCCGGTCGCCGTGCTGGTGTGGATGTGGCTGCGCCACGGTCAGCGTCCGGGTCGCGTCACCGTGCTCGGCGCGGCACTCGCGATCGGGGGACTCGCGCTCGTCCTCGACCTGACCGGCGACGTCCCGATCAGCGCGATCGGGGTGCTGTGGGCGCTCGCCGCGATGGTCGGGGCCGCCGCCTACTTCGTGATCTCCGCCGACGACCGCACGGGCTGGCCGCCCCTGAGCCTGGCCGCGGGTGGCCTGCTCATCGGCGCACTGGCCCTCGTCGTCGCGGGGCTGACCGGGATCCTGCCGATGACCATGACCACGGACCCGGTCGAGGTCGGTGCGCTCGAGGTGGCCTGGTGGATCCCGCTCGTGCTGCTGGGTGTGGTCTCGGCCGCCATGGCCTACGGCTTCGGCATCGCAGGCGGCCGGCTGCTCGGGGCCCGGGTGATGTCCTTCGTGGCGTTGTCCGAGGTGCTGTTCGCGGTGGTCTTCGCCTGGCTCGTGCTCGACGAACTGCCGGCACCGATTCAACTCGCCGGGGGCCTGCTCATCGTGCTCGGCGTCGTCTGCGTACGGCTCGGCGAAGCCGCCCCGGCGGTGTCACGTGACTGAGAATCATCGTGCGCGTTTGTGAATAGTGTTGCGCACCTTGCACATCTGTCCACAGGTTCGACGTGTCGGCACGGAATGTGTCGCACGTCGCAACGGGCCGGGGTAATCTCGTGCCCCATGTGGGGGGAGGAACCACGCGCGACGGGGATGTTCTCGAGGTTTGACTACATCGACGCGGCGCTCACGACTGCGGATCGGTTCACCGATCTCGTGCTCGGTGTCGGCGACCCCGACACCCGGCTCCCCGGCACCCCCGCCTGGACGTTGACCGATTGTGTCGGCCATGTCGCGATGGCGCCGTCGCGCTTTCTCGAACTCGCGCGCGGCAAAGGTGAGTGGTGCTGTTCGGCGGTCGACGTACCCGACTTCAATGCCAAGCAGATCGCCAACTTGTCGACGCGCGACGTGGCAGTGCTCTGCCGACGATTGACCGACGACCTCCGCGAACTCGTCGACGAGGTGTCGCATTTCCACGCGCAGGTGCCGAAGATGCACTTCGACGGCGACCGCGTCATCCGGGCCGACGCCGCTCTCGGCCTGCTGATCGGCGAGTTCGTGGTGCACGCCCACGACATCGCTGGCGCTGTCGGGGCCCGCTGGTGGGTCGAACCGGACGTGGTGCTGATGATCATCCGGGCACGCCAACACATCCTGCCCAGCTGGGTCGATCCGGTGCACGCCGCCCGGCACTCCGGCACCTACGACATCCGGCTCCGCGGGTGCGGCGAACGGCACGTCTACGAGTTCACCGACGGCGAGCTGCAGATCGATCCGCCGAAGCCACGCCGGGCCGATGTCCACATCAGCGTGGACCCCGCGACCGCTCTCCTCGCCGGTTACGGTCGCCTGTCACCGGGGTGGGTCGGCCTCACCGGGAAGGGCATCGCCTGGGGTGCCCGGCCGTGGCTCGCTCCTCGCCTCCAGCACAAATTCCTGCCCGCCTGAGCGGGCGCCGCGGCGCAGGGGCGCGGGTGACGACAGCACGCCGCGCTCCAGGAAAAACTCGCATGCGACATCATTCCGTTGACGCGACCTCGATCGAGGTCGCGCCGCCGGATTGATGTCGCATGCGACGTCAATGGTGTGCGGGCGGTGACACCCGCGCCGTGCTCGGCTCAGCGACCGGTCGGCGAGCCAGCGGGACGGCTCGCCCGGCGTCCCTGCCCGCGGGCGCCCGCCCGCTGCTGGTCGCCGCCGCGCGACTGCCCGGCGCCGCGTCCCTGGCCTCCGGTTCGTGCGTCCGACGAGCGCGAACCGCCCGCGCGCGAGTCGCTCCGAGCCGGACGGCCGCGGCCCTCGCCGCGAGTACCGCGCGAGTCACCGCCGGTGGCGTTCCGGCCGCCGCCGGTTCCGGCGCTCCGGCTCTCGCCACGAGCGCCGCCCTGGCCTCGACCACGACCGCCGCGTCGACTCCCCTGCGAGCGACCGCCCTGCGAACGACCGCCCTGCGGACGACCTCCCTGGGACCGGCCGCCCTGTGCACCGCCACCACGAGCGGCCTCGGCGGCTGCGCGTGCCGCCGCGGACACGCGGGGGGCGCGCTCGCCGACGAGCTCGTCGACGGCTGCCGACGATGCGTCGACAGCGATGGGTGTCACCTTGATCTTGGCCTTGCGCAGTAGTTGTGCGACCTCACGACGCTGCTCGTGCAGGCAGACGGTCACGACGTCGCCGGCCGACCCGGCGCGGGCGGTGCGGCCCGAGCGGTGCAGATACGCCTTGTGCTCGGCCGGCGGATCGACATGCACGACGAGTTCGATGCCGTCGACGTGCACGCCACGGGCGGCGACGTCGGTGGCGACGAGGACACGGACCTCACCCTCACCGAAGGCGGCCAGGTTGCGGTCGCGCTGAGCCTGACTGAGATTGCCGTGGAGGTCGACAGCGGGGATCCCGGCCTCGGTCAGCTTCTTGGCGAGCTTCTTGGCCTGGTGCTTGGTGCGCATGAACAGGATTCGACGACCGGTGCCGGAGGCCAACTCGGCCACGAGGTCCTGCTTGCCCGCCGAGGAGACCTCGAAGACATGATGGGTCATCGCGGCGACCGGCGACTCCGCCGAATCCACCGAATGTTGCACCGGATTGTCGAGGAAGCGCTTGGCGAGCTTGTCGACGCCGTTGTCCAGCGTGGCCGAGAACAGCATCCGCTGACCGTCGGCGGGGGTCGCGGCGAGGATCTTGGTCACGACGGGCAGGAAGCCGAGGTCGGCCATGTGGTCGGCCTCGTCGATCACGGTGATCTCGACTTCGTCGAGCCGGACGATGCCCTGACGCATCAGGTCCTCGAGACGTCCGGGGCACGCGACGACGATGTCGACTCCGCGCCGGAACGCCTGCTCCTGGCGGGTCTGTTTGACGCCGCCGAACACGGTGGTGACGGTGAGTCCCACGGAGGCGGCGAGCGGCTCGACGACCGCGGCGATCTGGGTCGCGAGTTCGCGGGTCGGCGCCAGGATCAGTCCCGTGGGTGCGCCCACGTAGCGCTTGACCTGCATCTCGGCCAGGCCGGCGACGAGCGGGATGGAGAAGGCGAGGGTCTTGCCCGAGCCGGTCTTGCCGCGGCCCAGGACGTCCTTGCCGTCGAGGGTGTCAGGGAGGGTGTCCTTCTGGATCGGGAAGGCGTCGGTCTTGCCCTGAGAGACGAGAACCTTGACGAGTTCGGTTGGGACACCGAGGGATTCGAACGACACACCGGGCGCCGACGCAGCAGCATCGGTGGAGGTGGCCGGGTTTTCGAGGACAGCAGTCATGTGGTGTGCAGGCTTCTTCCTGTGCTTGGCACGCGAACAGCACGACTGACGTGCAAGGGCGGTGCCGGTGGCGAACACGCGGGTGCGCGAGCTCGTTCGCCGTATGAAGTCAATGGCAGGTGGCCGACCGGTGTCGGAATGTCCGGACCTGCGAGAGAGGCGTTCTACGACGCTAGACGCGGCCTGTACGGGCGCATCACTTCTGGCAACAGTACGCGTCGGTGATCGATACCGCGAATCGCTGTGATGCACGTCGCGTTTCGCCCACACCGGCAGGGTCGTCGGAAATCCGACCGAAGACCGCCCAGGACAGTGCTCACGACGGCATGCGGTCGACGCCGCGCCTCTCGAGGGCGGTTTTCACCGGCGCTTCCCAGGCCTGTCCGGACTTGAAAGGTTTTGTCCCGCAACCTCAGAACGCCTCGCTGAGCATCACCGCGACGGTGCCCGGCTCGAGCGCGTCGAAGACGTGCTCGACATCACCGGGATACGAGATGTAGTCACCGGCCGACAGCACCTCGGTGGCATCGGTGGGCCCGAGACGCGCTCGGCCGCAACTGATCACGACATGCTCGACGATCCCGCGCGCATGCGGGGCGGAGACCCTGGGCTTACCCGGCTCGGCCCGGATCACGTACATGTCGCGCCGGGAACCCGGCGACGCGGTGGACAGCAGCGTGGCCGAGTAATCGGCGTCCGCGGCCGGGATCACCGGTCCCTCACCGAACCGGATGACCTCGACCGTGGGCGTAGGCGAATCCAGAAGCGCCGAGAACTGCACCCCCAGAGCCGTGGACAGGGCCCACAGCGTCTCCACACTGGGGTTCCCCTCCCCCGATTCGAGCTGGGACAGCGTCGACTTGCCGATACCGGCGCGCCGGGCGAGTTCGGTCAGCGACAGACCGGCTCGTGCGCGTTCTCGCTTCAATGACGCGGCGACGAGCTCTTTCGGATTCACCGAGCGCGCTTCGTTCATCAAACCGTCCGATCGTCCATCTTGACGAACACTCCTCCACTGTTCACTATGATAGTCATGCGTTCGGCTTGGAGAACACTCGACTCGGCAACCCTGCGCGCTGTCGTGGTGATGTCGCTGTCGGTGCTCGTGATCGGGACGTCGTACGGGGTCGCCGCGCACGGCGCGGGCCTCACTCTCTGGCAGATCGTCCTGATCGCCACTATCGTGCTCGCCGGATCGTCGGAGTTCGTCTTCGTCGGGATTCTCGCCGCGGGCGGGGTGCCGATCCTGGCCGCGCTGGCCGGCCTGCTGGTCAACACCCGGAACTTCGGATACGGCCTCGCCGTCGGAAAGCACCTGCGCGGCACGCCCGAGATCCTGCTCGGCTCCCACCTCATCAACGACGAGACGGCAGCCCTGGCGACGGCCGAGACCGATCCCCGGCGCGCACGCGCCGCGTTCCTGTTGTGCGGGCTGGGAGTTCTCATCTCCTGGCCCGTCGGCGCCGCCCTGGGTGCCGCCCTCGGGGGCGTGGTCGCCGACCCCGCGAGCCTCGGCCTCGACGCCGCCTTCCCCGCCCTTCTCGCCGCGCTGGCCATCCCCGCCCTTCGCGACGGCGCCACCTGGGCGGCGGTGACCGTCGGCGCGGCGGTGGCCGTCTCCTCGACGCCGTTCCTACCGGCCGGGTTGCCGATCATGGGTGCACTCGGCGGTTTCGCCGCCCTCGAGGTGGTCCGCCGCCTTCGGTCGGCATCCGCGGAGGCACCGGATCTGCCCCGCACGAGGACCGGCGCCGACGCCCGGAACGCCGAGCCGAATGACACGCTCGAGCACGACACCGTTCGGACATCGCGATGAGCGCCGGCGTCTCCCTGGCCATCGGGATCACACTCCTCGCAGTCGGCACCTACGCAATGCGCGCTGCCGGACCTGTTCTGCGGAAACGTATCTCGGTGTCCGCCGCGGCCGAGAAGCTGATGGATCGGGCCACCGTCGTCCTTCTCGTCGCGGTCGCCCTCACCGGCGCGTTCTTCGTCGACCACGAGCAGTGGGATATATTTCGCCGCGAACGTCCGTCCACGGCTGCCGACGAGATCGTTCGCTGGGCAACCCCGGTCAATTGTTTTCAGCGAACAGCTACGCAGGATACCGAACTCAACGGCACGCGCATCAGCGAGGGCCAACGCGTAGGCCTCTTCTATGGGTCAGCCAACTACGACAACACTGTCTTCCGAGATCCATTCACCTTCGACATCACACGAAACCCCAACCCGCATCTCGGGTTCGGAGGCAGTGGGGCGCACTACTGCATCGGCGCCAACCTCGCCAAGATGGAAATCGACATCATGATGAACGCCGTCGCGGACATCATCCCCGACCTCACCAAAACCGGCGAGCCGATTCGAGTCAGGTCCGGCTGGCTCAACGGCATCAAGGAGATGCCAGTTCGCTATCACTGATTCGTTCATCGATACTAGATTTCGAGCTGTTCATTGCAACGTCCTGATCATGGCAAGGCAATCTGTCGGCCACCATGCAATATCGATCTGCCACACCGTGGGTTCGACAAAACACTTCGGGTTCGTCGGTTGTCAGGCGAATAACACTCCATCAACCAAGAATTTACTTTCATCATGGCCTACTCAGTTCGCGAGGCCCATGTTTCTACCGTAATGTATTGACGGCAAGGCACTCATCCATCAAGAAATCGGGGTCACAGATGGCAAGCATCATTCAAGGCGCAATCACCGACGCGATCGTCGAACTCGTCACGGGCGCGATTGAATCAGGATCGGACGATACGGCAACGTAGCAGGTCGACTGCGACGGTCAGAGATCCGCGTCCGGGGTACCGCCCCGGGCGCGGATCTGTCTGCACCCTCGCCGAGCGACAATCGCGGAGGAACTACTGCGGACACGCGACGAGCACGTCGGTGTCGGGACCCTCGGTCACCCTCCACTGATTGTCGACGCTGTGGACCCGGTGGTGGCACCCCCCGTCCCGGGAATTGCCGAGCGTACTGACACGTTGCTCAGGCGTGGAAAACTCGTTCGCCCCCGCCTGTTACGTCGTCGACTGCCATCGCCGGGCCACCCACTGGGAGATGGTGACGCCTGCCGGGATATCTCCCGAGATGTCGGTGCCGCTGTGCGGCGATCACGCCGCCTCCCACTTCACTCCCTGCGCTTCCTGATCTCGGAACGAGGCCGGTCTGCTAGATGCGGAACGGCCCCGCCCGGGTTCCGGGCGGAGCCGTCTGAGCTGCCGTTTTCGGTGGAGCTATGGGGAATCGAACCCCAGACCTACTCGATGCGAACGAGTCGCGCTACCAACTGCGCCATAGCCCCTGGAGGTCTTGCGACCATCCGCGAGCTACTTTATCAGCCCGGGGTCGTCGACTCCCAAACGGCCGGCCCACCACTAGGCTGGGCGGGTGCCTCGGATGTCAGATCAACAGTTGGCCGGCGTTCTCGACAACGTGGTCGGGGTGATCAACCCCGTCCTCGACGCACTCGCCGAGCGGGACCCGCTCGGCCTGAAGGGCCACACCTTCCACGACGACGACCACCCCGACTCGCGCCTGCGGCAGGCCCAGCACGCCGCGTCGAAGCTGCTCGACGCCGCCGAATGGCCAGGTACCAAGGGCTGGTCCGAGCGGTCCATGCACAAGCGCGCCAGCTGGTGGGTGACCCGCATCGGCACCTTGAACACGGGCGCCGTGGCGTTCCCGGGGGTCTTCGGCGTGTGGGCGAAGCGGTTGCCGATCACCCCGTACCTCGGGTTCGCCAACCAGGCCATGGTGCTGGTCGCGATCGCCCGCGAGTACGAGGTCACCGATCGCAAACGACAGGTGCAGCTGCTCGCGTCGGTGCTCTGTAAACGTGATCTCACGAACCCGGATGTCACCGCCGAGTCCGGGACGTCGCTGCCGTCCGAACCCGAGGAGCGGGAGAGGTCGCTGTTCGCCGCCATCTGGGATGCGGCGAAGCTGCTCCGTGCCGTCGACGACGAGTTCGACAAACGACCGCAGCCGATGGCGCCGTTCCGCATGCTCGCGTATGTCCCCGTCGTCGGGGCGCCCGCGACCTATCTCGGCGAGCGCATCGCGCTGTCGAAGGCGGCGAAAGCCGGTCAGGCGTGGCTGGATTCGCACGGCAAGCCGGCTGTGACGAAGTAGCCGGGAAACAGTTCAGCAGTAGGTCTCGCTGAGCGACACCTACTGCTGAACGGGTGTGGAGATCAGCCGACGCGGCGGTACTGCAGGTCTTCGCGGTCCATGCGGCGACGCTGGAACGGCGGAAGGTGGTCGAACACCGGGTCCTCGTCGTCGATCTCGAGAACCGTTGCGCCACCGGGCCGCCGAAGTCGCGGCGGCGGGGGTGCGGCGGCGAACTCCGGGACCGCGGCGGCGCGTCGACGACGCTCCTCCTCGGCACGCGCCGACCGCTTGGCGCGCGCAAGGCGCTGTGCCCGGATCTGCTGCTCGGTCTTCACCGCACGACGCAGGTACGCGAGGTAGCCCACCAGGAGCAGACCGAGCACGCCGGTGGCCACCCAACCGGGCGTCCCGACGACGAAGCCGGCCGCGATCGCCAGCAAGACCAGCACGAACAACCCCAGCGTGACGCGCTGACGCTCCCGGTACTTGAGCTCGCGTTCCTTCTCGGAGGAATAGACACTGCGTCCGGACCGTCGACTGCTCGACGAATGCGCCGCCGGGCGGCTGTCCTCGACCTCGTCGGGATCGGTTACATAGGCCTCGGCGTCGTCCGCCTCGTCCTCGTCGACCGACTCGGCTCGATCACTGCGCCGCGACGCGCGGGCGTAGTCGTCGTACTCGTCCTCGTCGAGTTCGTCTGTGGCGTCCTCGTATTCGGCGTCCTCGTATTCGGCGTCCTCGTCCTCGAGGTCGTCGTCGTACTCGCCGTCCTCGTATTCGCTGTCGACGTCCTCGAAGTCGTCGTCGTATTCGGCTTCCTCGGACGTGGTGTCCGACTCGTCGTCTGCGGTCTCGTCGCGTTCGACGTCGACCTCGATGTCGTCATCGGTTTCCGCGACGGCGTCGTTGTCACTCTCGCTGTGGCTGTCCACGGACTCGTCATCGGTGTCCCCGAGTGCGGTGTCGACCGAATCATCGTCGTCGTCCACGGATTCTGCCGTCGGCTTCTCGACCTTCGCACTGCCGGAACGACGCACTCGGGTCGAGGACTCACTCTTCGCGACGTCGGCGTCGTCCTCGGTGTCGACGTCGCTGTCGGCCTCGAGCGTCGCGGTGGCGCTGCGACGCGAGGACTTCCACGACGGATCGTGCGGATGACGGGCCGACGACCGGCGTCGACTTCCCGAGGCCGTCGCGGTGCGCGACCCACCGCGGTGCAGCAGTCGCGTCTTGCGCGCGGCGTCGGTCGACTTCAGGATCTGCGGACGTCCCTTGATGACCATCGGGACCAGCACGAAGAGCCAGACCGCGACGAGACAGACCCACAGTACGGAGTTGGGCATGCGACTCTCCCTTCATTCACTCTGGTCACACGAAGCCACTCCACAATCTAGGACGACGACAGGTCGGCCCCGGGTAGACGCGCCGTGTCACAGGCGAATCGGCGCGGGTTTCACACGCGCCTCTCAGCATCACCGTTGCCGTGAGGGTTCACTGCGCCCGAAACCGGGCGTCCACCGCGACGGCGATCTCGATGTCGTCGGTGCGCAGTTCCAGCGACGGCGAGGCCGGCGGACCGGCGGCGACCGCCATCGGCATGGCCCGTCGCCTCGCCGTCGGCACATTCGAGGCCAGGTCCGGATCGGACAGGAGCACCGGCGTCACCGGTCCCCGACCCACCGCATCGGAATAGGCCTGGGCCTTGAGAATCGCGTCCTCGACAGCGTCCCGACGCAACTCCCGCTCGCGTTCGCGCCGCGTCTGCTCGTGGAGATCCCAGTCGATGTCACCGACCTCGACGGCATCGACCGACGCCCAGAGGTCGATGAACTCTGACAACCCCTCGAAGTCGACGAACTCGGCTTCGATGCGAATGCGGGTGTTGTACACCAGTTCTCGACGCTCGCCTGTCTCCGAATACGGACGATAGGAATAGACCCGCACCGAGTCGGCCGTCCATCGGGTCACTGCCCCCGCCGACTCGAGTCCCGTCAGCGCACGGGTCAGATCGGTGTGCACCTCGACCGCGCGCGTGTAGACCGCCGGTTTGTCCGCACCCTCCACGCGCACCACGAGGTGGATGATTCCGCGCTCGGGCCGATACCGACCGCGTGCCTGGCCGCGGACCACGATCTCCAGTTCGTCACTGTGTTCGGTCATTCCGAGAGCCTATGCGTCGACTGAGGCGGGTTATCGTAAAAATCGGACATGAGGCACGGAGGGACGGCATGGTGCGGATGAAGAGACTCGTGGCGGTGGTTGCGACAGCACTGTCCGCGTGCGTGGTCGCCGGGTGCGGGTGGATCGCGGACGTCGTCTCGACGCGCGTCGACGCGGCCGACTACTTCACCGCCCCCACCGTCCGAGTGCTCGACGCAGCCCGACGAGACGATCAGACCGCGATCGAATCCCTGGTCGCCGCGGGCGCCGACCTCGACGAACTCGGCGGCGATCCGGAGACCGACCCGCGGCGCGTGGACATCACGCCACTGCAGTGGGCGGTGGAATTCGGGCCGCCGGCGGCCGTGGGTGCCCTGCTCCGCGCGGGCGCCGACCCGCATCTGCCAGGCGCCGGCAGCTACAACGCCGTCGCCTACAGCGTGCTGCTCGACCGTTTCGACGCCTTCCGCACCATCATCGAGTTCGACGAAGGGCTGGTCGGGGCGTCGGACCGGATCAGCGGCAACGTCGTGCACACCGCTGTCCGCCATCGTCGCGGGGACGCCTTGCGCCTGCTGATCGACCGCGGCGCCGACCTCAACTCGGTGCAACCGCTCGCCGGCCGAACGCCGCTGTTCACCTCGGCAGACGTGCTCAACATCGACCACTGCCTCGTCCTGTTGCGCGCGGGCGCCGATGGCGCGCACCGGGATCAGCGCGGTTCGACGTTCCTGCCCTCGCTGTACACGGCCGACGACTCCATCCGGACGAGTTCCTATCTCCGCACCCGAGCCGCGATCGAATCCGAGATGCGCGCGCGGGACTTCCCCATCGAGACCGGGCGCTGACGTAGGCGCTGAAGAAGCCGGCGACCGCATGGCGATTCGGGCTAGCGGTAGCCGTACTTGTCGAGCAATGCCGTGACCACGAGCCCCGCCCCTTCGGGCCCGGTCGGGGTGTCCGGCGAGGTGTCGGCCGAATACGCCACATCGAACGTGTGGCGGTCCAGGCGCACGATGTAGCGCGCCAGTCCCTCTGACTCATAGAAGATCTCGGCCCGTGTGCCGGCGAGAACCACGGTGTCGTTGAGGTGGTCGGGTTCGGTGGGACCCGACACCCAGTAGTACATACTCGGGTCCCGGTAGGCACCGATCTCCCAGGCGCACGTCGGTCGGGACACCGCGGCCCGCTGCAAAGGCATGTCCTGTACACCGAGTTCTTCCAGAACATTTCGAGGCACGTCGCAGGGGTCCGTGTCGCTGCCGGTCGCGACCTGCTCGGAGACCGGCACGCCGTTCACGGCGCGTCCGGTCTCGTGGATCGCGCACCCCGTGGCGAAGAACGCGGCCGCCACGGTCAGCGTGAGACGGCGCGAGCCGGTCGTGGTGATCACGCGGTGACCTCGACGCCCCGACTCACTGGAACGACGCCCGGCCCGCCCGGACCAGTGCCTCGGCGGCGCTGCCGACCACTTCCTCGGCCGTGAGCGCGAACAGCATGTGGTCGCGCCAGCGCTTGTTCACGTCCATATAGCGCAGCAGGAGACCCTCTTGCCGAAACCCGATGTTGGTCAACACCTTCCGCGATGCCTCGTTGGTCGGCTGCACCGTCGCGTCGAGCCGGTGCAGGCCCACCGGACCGAAGCAGTGGTCCACCCCGAGCGCCACCGCGGCGGTCGCGATGCCGTTCCCGGCGTACGCCGCGTCCACCCAGTAGCCGATCCACGCCGTCCGGACGGCACCGCGCTGGATGTTGCCCACCGTCAGCTGCCCGACGTAGCGGCCGTCGAGTTCGATCACGAACGGGAGCAGCGCACCTCGTTTGGCCTCCGACTTCAGCACCGCGAACAGCGGCGGCCACGACCCGGGCTGATGGCGTTCAGCCCAGCTTCCGACACCCGTCGGTTCCCAGGGCAACAGGGCGTTCTGGTTGCGGATCCGCAACTCGCTCCACGTCTTGGCATCCCGCACCTTCACGGGCCGCAGGGTGACCGTGCCGGTCCGGGTGCGCAGCGGCCCGAGGGTGGCCGGCCATCCCGGACTTCCCTGACTGCCGCTCAACCACCTGAACACGAGAAGAAGTTTATGCGCTGTCACAGCGCCCACGGCGTGAGACCTGGATCTCGCGTCGGGGTGGTGGTTTCGACTCGGCGCCTCGCTCCGCTCGGTGCCGGCTCAACCAGCGGGGGTGGAGGCGCCTCGACCTCGACGCGCTCGTTCGTTGCTTGCTCAGCAGGGGTCACCCGCGCTGCGCGAGGAACGCCACTTCGACCTCGTCGCCCGTGCCCATCTCCTCGACATCGGGGTCGACCATGATCAGGCAGTTCGCCTCGGCGAGTTCGGCGAGCAGGTGCGACGACCCGGTCGGTGAGGCGCCGAGCACCTGCACCAGGTAGTCCCCCGACCGTTCGTCCCGCATCAGCTGCCCACGCAGGTAACCCTTGCGGCCGCGCACCGACGCGATCGGTCCGATGGTGCGCGCCTTGATGATCCGCCGCATCGGTTGCCGTTTGCCCAGCGCGATCCGGATGAGCGGCCGGACCATCACCTCGAAGGTCACCAGAGCGCTCACCGGGTTGGCGGGGAGCAGGAACGTCGGCACCTCGTCGCGTCCGAGGCGCCCGAAGCCCTGGACCGACCCCGGGTGCATCGCCACCCGCACGATCTCCAGGTCGCCGAGGTCGGCGAGGGCGTCGGCAACAGCGGTCGACGCACTTCCCCCCACCGCACCGCAGATCACCACGATCTCGGAGCGGATGAGCTGCGCCTCGACGACCTCCCGCATCCGCGACGCCTCGCGCTCGGCGATGCCGACGCGGTTCACGTCGGCGCCGGCGTCGCGGGCGGCAGCGGCCAGCGCGTAGCTGTTGACGTCGTAGATCTGACCGGGACCGGGTGTGCGGTCGATGTCGACGAGCTCACTGCCCACCGAGATGACCGACAGGCGCGGGCGCGGGTGCACCATCACGCGTGCCTGACCGACCGCGGCGAGCAGCCCGACCTGGGCCGGGCCGATGATCGAGCCCGCGCGGACCGCGACATCGCCCGGCTGCACGTCGTCGCCGACCCGCCGGACGTAGTTGCCGCTCTCGACGCCGTGTCCGATCTTGACCTTCTGGTCGCCACCGTCGGTCCAGCGCAACGGGACCACGGCGTCGGCGAGCGTCGGCATCGGGGCCCCGGTCTCGACGCGCACCGCCTGACGCGGTTGCAGCCGCGTCGGTGTCCGCGAGCCCGGCCCGACCTCGCCGACCACCGGCAGGGACACGATCATCGGTTCGCCCGGTTCGAGGTCGACGAGCTCGGCGCCGTTGGCGTCGAAGTCCTCCAGGTCTTCGGGTGCGAGCACCCCGGCCAGACCGACGTCGACCGCACGCACCGCGTAGCCGTCGATGGCCGCCTGGTCGAAGCCGGGCATCGGGTGCTCGGTGACGACCTCCTCGGCGCACATCAGGCCCTGCGCCTCGGAGATCGCGACGCGCACCGGACGCGGCGCCACTGCCGCCGCGGTCACCAGCGTCAGATGATCTTCGACAGACCGCATCTCACCGCTCTTCCCGTCTCAACCGGTCAGTGCACCGGGACGTGCGGCCGACAGCGCTCGGCACGTCGTGCACTCGATACAACACAGGAGAACGTTATCGAGCGCGCCCGCGGCAGCGTGCGAGGCGCGCGGATGCGACCGGTGATCGCCCGTGCGGAAATCAGCCGTCGGCGAGACGCTTCTCGAGCCATTCGCGCAGATCGGGACCGTAGTCGTCGCGGTCGAGCGCGAAGTCGACGGC
The DNA here is from genome assembly GCF_016924115.1 of Gordonia sp. BP-119. Classification (NCBI taxonomy): domain Bacteria; kingdom Bacillati; phylum Actinomycetota; class Actinomycetes; order Mycobacteriales; family Gordoniaceae; genus Gordonia; species Gordonia sp. BP-119. Next base: position 54,871 of record NZ_JAFFZF010000031.1, on the reverse strand, counting down.
GGCCTTGAGATAGCCGCCGGGGTTGCCGAGATCGTGTCGGGTGCCGTGGTGGACGACGACGTGGACCGGCTCGCCCTCCTCGATGAGAAGCGCGATGGCGTCGGTGAGCTGCAGTTCGCCACCGGCGCCGGGTTCGATGCGGCGCAGCGCGTCGAAGATCTTGCGGTCGAGGATGTAGCGACCCGCGGCGGCCAGATTCGACGGCGCATCCTGCGGTTCGGGCTTCTCGACCATGCCCTTGAGGCGCATGACGTTCGGGTTGTTGGCATCGGGAAGCGGCTCGACGTCGAAGACGCCGTAGGCGCTGATGCGATCTTCGGGGACCTCGATGGCACACAGCACCGAGCCGCCCCGGCGCTGACGGGTGCGCGCCATGACCTCCAGGACACCTCCGGGTAGCACCAGGTCGTCGGGCAGCAGAACTGCCACGGCGTCCTCGTCGTCGTCGAGGTAGCTCTCGACGCAACCGACCGCGTGCCCGAGGCCGAGCGGCTTCTCCTGCACGACCGACGCGACCTCGAGCAGGTTGGGCGCCTTGCGCACCTTGGCCAGCATCGACTCCTTGCCACGCGTGGCGAGGGTGTTCTCGAGCACGAGGTCCTCGACGAAGTGGGCGACCACGCCGTCCTTGCCCGGAGAGGTGACGATCAGGAGACGATCGGCGCCGGCCGCCTTGGCCTCTTCGGCGACGAGCTCGATGCCGGGGGTGTCGACCACCGGCAGCAATTCCTTGGGCACCGTCTTGGTCGCCGGCAGGAACCTCGTGCCCAACCCGGCTGCCGGGACGACCGCGGTACGCGGGATCGGCGGAGTGTTGGGTACACCTTCGTACTCACTGAAACCAGCTTTATCCGTCGCACTCATGAATCCACCCTAGGACAGGTGCCGGTTCTCGGCCGGACAGACGGCGGTGACCGGGACCTCACCACGCTCGTTCCGACGGTCGGATACAGTGCGGGCGTCCCGGCTGTCCCGGCCGGGGCGCACATGCCACCGGTCTCGAGACGACGCGAAGGACGGTCGGGTCTTGACAACGCTGAAACAGCAACTGCGACAAGAGATCGAGGATCGACGATCGCGTCGGTCCGCCGACGAGCGGGACCGGTCCGCCGCGGCCCTCGCCGAATGGATGTACTCCTGCCCCTTCCGGCTCGAATACGACGTCACGGTCGCCGCGCATGTCCCCGTCGGCAACGAACCCGGCTCGAATTCGATGCTCGACGCGCTCGTCGACCGAGGCGTGTCGGTTCTGGTCCCGGTGGTCCCCGCCGGCGATCCCGCACCGATGGACTGGGCGCCGTACACGGGGCCGGACTCGCTGGCTCCCGGACGCTGGGGACTTCTCGAACCGACCACCGACCGCGTCGGGGTGACCGCGATCCGCGCGGCGTCGGTGATCCTGGTCCCGGCGCTCGCGATCGACAAGAGCGGTGTGCGGCTCGGACGCGGCGCCGGATACTACGACCGGACCCTGCACGGTTTGTCGGCCGACCTCGTCGGCGTGGTCTATGACGACGAGGTCGTCGACTCACTGCCGTCCGGTGACCACGATGTCCCGGTCGGTTGGACTCTCACTCCCGGAGACGGGTTCCGCCGACTCGGCTGACCCGGGTACAGCGGAACCCGGGCGGTGTCGGGTGACACCGGCCCGGGTTCGGCCTATGACGTTGTCGTGGCGGGACGCCGGTCAGGCGGGAGTCGCGGCCTTGGTCTCGCTCTTGGTCGACGACGCCGAACTCGCGGAGTCCGACTTGGAGCTGCTCGACGAGCTGTCCGACGACGAGGAGCCCGACGACGACGAGCTGTCCGACGAGGGCGTCGAGGTGTCCGAGGACGAGCCGGGACGCGAGTCCGTGCGGTAGAAACCGCTGCCCTTGAACACGATGCCGACCGAGTTGAACAGCTTGCGCAGGCGGCCTGCGCACTGCGGGCACTCGGTCAGCGAGTCGTCGGAGAAGGACTGGACGATGTCGAACTTGTTGTCGCACTCCGTGCAGGCATACGAGTAGGTGGGCACCGCGAAACCTCCGAATGTCAGTAAACGATGACCAGTGTAACCGACTTTGGCACTCCCTCATTCCGAGTGCTAAGCGCAGGTTCGGCCCGGTTCCCGTCAACGGATTTCGCACCTTGGCGCGCACCGCCGAGTGCAGTCGTGCAAAGTGTTCCCCTAGCTGAAGCAACCAGTTCACCGCTCGATCACCGGGTCGGACCGCCACGAGCGGCCGATCCCACCATCGCTGGAGCCGCCATGACCGACTTCCTCAACGACCTGAACAGCATCATCTGGAGCAATCCGTTGGTGTACCTATGCCTCGGAGTGGGGGTGTACTTCTCCATCCGCTCGCGGTTCCTGCAGATCCGGCACATACCGGAGATGATCCGGGTGATGCGCCACGGTCAGAGTTCGCCCGATGGCGTCTCGTCCTTCCAGGCGTTGATGATCTCGCTGGCCGGCCGGGTCGGCACCGGCAACATCGCCGGTGTGGCCACGGCGATCGCCTTCGGCGGTCCCGGCGCCCTGTTCTGGATGTGGGCGATGGCCTTCCTCGGGGCGTCGACGTCGTTCGTCGAGTGCACGCTCGGCCAGATCTACAAGACCCGCGATCCGCTGACCAACGAGTACCGCGGCGGCCCGGCGTACTACTTCAGCAAGGCGCTGGCCCACACCAAGGCGGCGCCGTTCTTCAAGGTCTACGGGCTGATCTTCGCCGCCGTGACCGTCCTCGCCTGCGGCCTGCTGCTCCCGAGCGTGCAGTCCAACTCCATGGCCCTGGCGATGAACCAGGCGTGGGGTATCGCGGACTGGGCCGTCGCGATCGGCGTCGTCATCGTGCTCGCCTTCGTCATCATCGGCGGGGTCAAGCGCATCGCTACCTTCGCCACCGTTGTCGTGCCGTTCATGGCGGTCCTCTACATCCTCTTCGCGCTGGTGGTGGTATTCCTCAACGCGTCCGAGATTCCCGAAGTCCTCCGGATGATCTTCGCCAGCGCCTTCGGGATCGACTCCGTCTTCGGTTCGGTGGTCGGCGCTGCGGTCATGTGGGGCGTCAAGCGCGGCATCTACTCGAATGAAGCCGGCCAGGGCACCGGACCGCACGCAGCCGCGGCCGCCGAGGTCTCGCATCCGGCGAAGCAGGGCTTCGTGCAGGCGTTCGCCGTCTACATCGACACCCTCTTCGTGTGCTCGGCCACCGGCTTCCTCATCATCTCGACCGGTGCGTACCGGGTGTTCGAGGGCGAGAGTGCCGACGGCGCGGTGATCGCCGACGGCGGACTGCTGCCGACGGCCACCGACGTCGGACCCACCTTCGTCCAGATCGGCTTCGACAGCATGTGGAGCGGCGCCGGGTCGACCTTCGTCGCGGTGTCTCTGATGTTCTTCTGCCTGACCACGATCATCGCCTACTACTACATGGCCGAGACCAACCTGCGGTTCCTGATGGGGAAGGCGGCGACCATCTACATCGGTCCGCTGCGCAGCACGCTGGGCTCGAACCTCACGATGCTCCTGCAGGCACTGATCCTCGTATCGGTGGCCATCGGATGCGTCTCGACCGCCAGCGAGGCGTGGACCCTCGGCGACATCGGAGTCGGGCTGATGGCGTGGCTGAACATCGTCGGCATCATCGTCCTGCAGCAACCCGCGTTCAAGGCGCTGCGCGACTACGAGAAGCAGAAGAAAGAGGGCAAGGACCCGATCTTCGACCCGATCGCTCTCGGCATCGTCGGAGCGACGTTCTGGGAGTCCTACGGCCGGGCCGACGAACGCACCGACGAGGTCACGGTCGCGAAGTAGGACCGTCGACACGCGACCCGCGGGCCTCGGACCGAGGCCTGCGGGTTCATCCCCCGATGACGTCCTTGTCGATGTCGGGGATGTTGTCGCGGTTCATGTCCGGATCGCGGGCCTGTCGAGCGTCCCACCGCAGCAGGAACGCGGCGAGCACTGCCGAGACGACAGATCCGACGAGGATGGCCGCCTTGGCCGCGGCGGCGTGGTCGTCGGAGCCGCCCTCGAAGCTCAACTCGGCGATCAGCAACGCGACGGTGAAACCGACTCCGGTGAGGAATCCGACGGGCAGCAGATCGCGGATGCCGATCGCGTCTGGTAGGCGCAACGGCGTGAACCGGGTCATCAGCCACGTCGAACCCATCACACCCACGACCTTGCCGACGACGAGACCGACGACGATTCCGATCGACACCGGTTGGACGATCGAACCATCACCACCCACGACGGTGACGCCCGCGGCCGCGAAGGCGAACACCGGCAGGGCGAGCGCCGAGGAGTACGGGCGGACCGCGTCGTCGAGTCGCTCGGTGCGCGGCTCCTCCTCACCACGGATCGCAACGGCCGGCACCACGAACCCGAGGAGTACGCCTGCAACGGTCGCGTGCACCCCGGACGCGTGCATCAGACCCCACGCGACGACGGCGACCGGGATGAGGACCGGCCACCACCGCCACGCCTGCCGCACCAGCACGGCGAAGAGCGCCACCGCGGCAAGGGCGGCCACCAGCATGACGAAGTCGATCTTCTCGGTGTAGAACGTCGCGATGACGATGATCCCGAGCAGGTCGTCGACCACTGCGAGCGTCAGCAGGAACGTCCGCAGGGCGAGCGGGAGACCGCGGCCGAAGATCGCGAGAACTGCGAGAGCGAAGGCGATGTCGGTGGCGGTGGGGATCGCCCAGCCGTGCAGCCCGTCCGGGTCGCCGATCGCCACCACGACGACGTAACAGAGCGCGGGCGTGACCATGCCACCCACCGCGGCCGCAATGGGAACACCGGCGAGTTTGAGATCGCGGAGGCTCCCGGCGACGAACTCGTGTTTGAGTTCGACACCGACGACGAAGAAGAAGATCGCCAGCAGCCCGTCGGAGGCCCAGTGCGCGAGCGACAGATGGAGATGGAGGGCCTCGGGCCCCACCTCGATGTGGAGCAGCGAGTCGTAGGCCTCCCGCCAGGGCGAGTTGGCCCAGAGCACCGCGACCGCCGCAGCCACGAGCAGCAACGCTCCACTCGTCGTGTCGAGGGCGGCCCATTTCCGTAGGCGGTCTGTCCGTCCGCTCGCCGGTGCCGGGCCGTCGGTGACATCGCCTGGAGTCTGGTCGGTCATCGCGCTCCTCTGGATCGAGTGGACAAGTCATCGTCGCGCCACCCGCACGGGCGACGGCCGACCAGACTTCCCGGCACACCGGGGAACGATTCTCCCCCACCACGTCGCGGCACACCACCGCACCCCGTCCGCGGCACCGCTCTCCCCAGGGCCGGCCGTGCGGCCCGGCTCTGTCCACAGGCGGCGCGGATGGCCGTCGGCCGTCGACCACCGACCTACCGTTCGCCACATGTCTCCGGCGTCGACGCACCGCTACCGCGACTCCCTCGCTCCCCGGCTCCGCGACCGGCTGGGCGCCGCATTACGGCCGGGATGGACGCGCAGCCTCCTGGTCCGACGCGTCGTCGCGGCGGCGCTCGTCATCGTGGCTGTCGTCGTCGGGGTGACCGGGACACGCGCCGACGGCGATGTCGAGGTCATGGTGGCCGCACATGAACTGCGGCCGGGTCAGGTGGTCGACGTCAGTGATCTGCAGTCGCGGCGGATTGTGGCAGGCACAGTTCCCGGCGGCGCCCTGGCCGATGCCGGTCCGGCCATCGGAAAGACCGTGACCGGGCATGTCCGCCGGGGCGAGATCATGACGGACACGCGCCTGCTGTCGTCACGTCTACCCGCCGACCTGACCGGGGACGACGATGCCCGGCTCGTACCGATACGACTGTCGGACGCGGCCGTGACCGCACTGCTGCGACCCGGCGACGTTGTCGACGTGTTGACCGAAGAGGCGGAAGTGCTGGCCCGCCGCGCCGTCGTCGCACTTCACGCTACCGAATCACAGTCGGGTGGTATCGCTCCCGGCGGGACCGCGGCCGCCCCGGTGCTGCTCGCGATGGACGCCGCATCCGCTCATCGGGTCGCCGCGGCGGGGCTCGATACGGCGCTCGCGGTGGTCCTGCACTGACGAACGGGCGGGTAACGGCATCACGACACAAGCGGACGAATCAAGTCAAATGGATCGGTTCGTTCACGATCGTGGATAGGGTAGTACGAGCTCAGGCACCGCATGTCGGATTTGCTCCGATCATGCGCAGAATCACCGGACAAGAGCAGGACATCACCGAAAAGAGGCCGTACACCGTGCTCAAGGGATTCAGGGATTTCATACTCAAGGGCAATGTCGTCGAGTTGGCGACAGCGGTCATCATCGGCGCCGCGTTCACCGCGATCGTCACCGCGTTCACCGACGGCATCGTCCAGCCGATCATCAATTCGATCCCGGTCGGCTCCGACGCAGCACAGGGACTCGGCTTCCAGATCACCGACAACCCATCGACATTCGTCGACCTCGGCAGTGTCATCACCGCGGTGATCAACTTCCTGATCATCGCGGCGGTGGTGTACTTCATCATCATCCTGCCGTACAACAAGCTGGCCGAGCTGGGCGGTTTCGGCAAGAAGGCGGAGGTCACCGAGATCGCCCTGCTGTCCGAGATCCGCGATTTGCTGGACCCCGACGGCACCTCGAAGGCCAAGGCAGAGGCCGAGAGTGATCTGCCGGCGCATCTCTCCGATCCGTCCGGTCCGGTCGGCGACTCCTACGGTCCGCCGTCGGGCTCCTTCGCCCCGTACGAAGCACCCGCCGGAGCCAATACGACGCAACGCATCTCGACTCCGCCGGCACCGCAGGACCCGCCGTCGCACCCCACTCCCCCGCAATCGGTTCCCCCGCAGAACGTTCCGTCCCAGTCCGTCCCGCAGAATCGTCCTCCGCAGGGCCCGCCGCCGGGAAGCCCGTCGGGCCAGCCGTATCCGACGCCGCAGCCGGCACCCGGTAGCTACCCGCCGCCCGGGAACTACCCGGGCCCCGGCAACTACCCGCCTCCCGGCCCCGGAAGCGGTTATCCCGGTGAGCAATACCCGGGCGACTTCCCGGGTGAGGGCCCGGACGCGCCGGGGCGTCACTCTCGCTGACACGCGGGCCCCGTCTCCCAGGAAGCTGACAGCGGGAGCCATCCGAACCCGAAGGTCGGCCCCCTACTTTGGGATTCGTCGCCGGAACGTGCGACCGCACCGGACCTGAAAGACCGGTGCGACCGAACGAGAACAGGATGAACGAATGCCGAACAAGCCCGCACCGAACCGTCAGTCGCAGAACCAGAACCGGCGTCCGGCGCGTCCGCAGCAGCGCACCCAACCGCGTGCGCAGGCCCGCCCCAGGACGTTCCCGTGGTTCTTCGGTAGCTGAATCTCACCGATCTCGAGCCCCTGTCGCGCACCGCGACAGGGGCTCGGCCGGACAGACGCCGAGCCAGCTTGTCGATGGAGGCCCACTCAGCTGCGCGGAACGGTCACGCCATAGTTCCTTGGTCGTCGCACTGGAAGGCACTCTGGTGGGCGTCCCAATTGTAGGAGAAACTGGTGTCGGCCTGATTGTTCGAGCCCGCCGGCTGCCACGCATTACCGACGAACGTGTACGAGTTCTCCTCGCGTCGACCGCCGCCCGGTATCGGCTGTCCTTCGGACCTGGCCGCCGTCAGTCTCACCACGACGATCTCACCAGGATCGCCGCACTTGATCGAATCGCGTTTGCCATGAGATGACCCCAGGTACCACACCCCGGGTTTCTGAACACCGGTGCGATCGGCCGTCGGTGGCTGTGGCAGAGCGACCAACTGCGCCCCATCCCAGCTGATGACGGCGAACTGCTCAGCATTCCCCTGACCGGGGGCGAGATGAAGTGCTATATCTGCACCTACGGCCCGCGACATCAAGAAGGCGCCGCGATAGATGTCGGCCGGCTCCGCGTACCTATTGGACACCGGCACCTCCATCTTGACCTCGTGGCGCGCTCCGTTGATACCGACGATGGTCGAGACCTGATCCCCTGAGGTCGCGATACCGACCTGATCCAGGGTTCCGTCCCCGTCGATGTCGGCGTCAGCGACATGCATACAGGCCGGCTGCGTATTCGCGCACACGTCGACGGGCCCTGCGGGCGTGTCACTTCGGGGCGCCGGATCACCCGACGCGCTCGAGAACCCATCTGACAGAGGTTCGGATTCACCGTCCGAACACGCGGCCAGAACTCCGAGAGCGACCATCGCGGCAAGGATCGTGGACACGGCTCTGGCGAGCTTGGACTTCATGCGGCAGCAGCCTCCTTCGGATTGCGAGTTTCGAGTGGATCACCTGTCGATGCCGACAAAAAGCACCTCCGCAACAGCCTCGGTCCCCAACGGGCTACCGCCCGGAGGGCCCACGCGCACAGTCCACGACGGTCCTGTCCGGTCGATCGGGTCTGTTGCCGTTCCATCGGACCACACGAGCGGAGCGTCGGGTCCGTTACCGCACGTGTAACGCGGGTGTGCCGCCGGGGCGGAGCTGTTCGGCGGTGACGAACCACTGATTCCTCGATACGTGCAACGGGTGCCGTCAGCCAGTATCAAGCCGAACGGCACGGCTGGCGACATCGGTTGAACGGACGTAGGTATCGGCTCAGACGGCGCGAGGAGAAGGAGCTTCTTGGTGAATGGATCTGTGACGCACAGCAGGAATCGCTGTTGAGCGGCCGGAGCGCAGACACCCTGGTTCATCCCCGAAGAGCCCGAACACCAGTAGAGGCCGTCGTCGAGGACTCCGGGTATGGACTCGGTGCGACAACCGAAGTAGCCGCCGGCCCGGGTGGTGTCTTTGAGCCATCCCGCGGTGGTTCGACCGGCGCTCGTGAACGGTTGTAGCACTGTCTGTTTCGGCTTTCCGCCGCCGATCGCACGCCGGGGTGCACAGTCACACACGACGATCCTCGTGATGCGCGCATCGACGCCGGGACCGTCGGCCTCGACCCGATAGCCAGTGGTGGTCGCCGGATCCGGCGCGAACAGAAGGGTCCGTGCGCCACCCGCGCTCCCGCTGTCCTCGAGTGGTTCCCCGTACAGTGCGACCATCTCAGCCACCGTGCTACCGATATCCAGACCATCAATGGTGCGGACGCCACGCATCGGGCGTATCTCGGCGAGAGTTCCATCCGGCCCGAAGACCCATTCGCAATTCGCCCACACGATGATCGTGGTGTTCCCGTCCCGGCGACCACCGGCCGGGAAACCGTCTGTGCGTTCACGGATGTCGACGAGAGACTCCCCCAGCGTGATGCCCATGAGCCCCGCACCGTTCACGGTGTTTCGGCTCTGCTCGGTATCCTGCGCGGCCAGCAGCCGAGCCCGAAGTTGGGCGTCGTTGGCAGCAGTGACGAACAGACCCTCCGTCACCTCTGCGATGCACCGAAGATCACTCGACGCCGCGCCGTCGGTTTTGAAGCCGATGGTTGAGATCTCCAGCTGCGGATTCGCACGCTTCAACTCTCCGGCAACCGGGCAGGGCGGCTGCCCGCAGGTGTCTTCGCCGTCGGAGACGAGCACGATCGCAGCTCTCTCGTCGGCGGGCAGAAGCGCCGCGGCGTGGCGTAGCGATGCGGCGATCGGGGTGAAACCGCGCGGGTGCGTCGAATCCAGCACGGCCCGCACCGCGGCCGCGTTGACGGGTTCCATCGGCGCGAGGGTGCGGACATCGCGACACCCGGCGACAAAGTCCTGCGGCCGGTTGGACGTGCCGGTTCCGTAGGCCACCACGGCCAGCTCGGTGGAGTCGGGCAGGGCCTCGACGAGTGTGATCGCTGCTTGACGAGCAGCAGCGAATCGCTGACCTGGCGCATCCTCGATGAGCATCGAGTCCGACGCATCGAGCACGAGCACCGTCGGCGGCAACTTCTCCGGCAGCGTCACAGACGGTCGTGCGCTTTCGACGCCGTCGTCCGACGGAGTCGACGAACCGCACCCGACGACGATCAGGCACGTGGCCATCGCGACTGCGATGAGTAAAGCCGCGCGGGCGGTCTTGGCGTGACGTGCAATCGCGCCTGTCGTGGGGCGCCGAAATGACATGCCGCGGACAGTACTTCGAATCGCTCAAGAAAGGATCACCCGTTCGGGTGAACATGAGATCGGGGCGGACTGCCCGTTCCGCGAGGTGGTCCGCCAACTCATAGAGGACTAGACGGGAGGATCAACCCGCTGAACCCACACCGTGGGGCCGTCGGTCAGGGTGAACTCCGCGCGTACGTGCGCATCCCATCTGCGGGCGTACAGGGCCGAGAGTTGTGGGTCGCTCGTACTACATGTGACCGGCAGCCCTTCACGCCGTCCGCGCTCGACGACCGGGTCGACGAGCCCGACCAACGTGCCCCCACGGCGATGATTCGGGTGGACCAGGGCGAAGATCACCTTCAGAGGATTCTCGGCAACCTGCGCCTCTGCAGACTTCTGCTGCAACTCGGTGAACCGGTGGATGAAGCCGTCCAGTGTCTGCACCCGCTCTCGCGTGCGCGCCCTGAGATCTTCGTCAGCGCGGCCGGCCTCGTCGGTCGTTGCCGACACTGCGATCAACGCGATCAGGGTTCCAATCTCATCGAATACACCGGTCAGACCGTGCAAGTACTCTACGAACAGGATTTCGCCATACCAGCGGTACGCTTCCGGCGGAGCGTCGGCACCGATGAGCCACCGATAGACCGGGACCTCACGTAGGCCTTTCTCGAGCAAGTCGAGTGCATTGTAGAGGTCGGAGTCGATCAGCGGCCGGGTCGTCGTCCCATGTACATCCACTCGTCGCGTCACCACTCCATCCCAGCACATCTATGACGCCGACGGGGCCGCAACTGGTCACACCCCGATGGGGAATACGGCGGGGCGTGAGTTCACTCAGAATTCAACTGGTTCTGGTCGAGACACACCTGGTGGTCTGCGGTAGTGTCAGCCGCGTTGCCGTCCCTGGACGGAACGCAGCACAGAATGATTCCCTAGACCTAGGAGATCCTCATGGCCGAAGCCATCACCATCGACTACATCCGCCTGTACATCCAGGAGATCGTGGACGGTTCGGTTGAGCCCGAGCCTCCCACGACAACGCCCGCAGCTTAGGCGAGTCTCGAACCTCGGCGAACTTAGTAATCGTATAGTGGCGACTCCGAGGTTGATCTGCGCGCCACTGCCCCCTGGGGTGTCATGGTCTCCACTCGAGGCTAGGACCCGCCCACCAATACCAATCGAAGGAGTCCCAATGGGTGAAATTGTTGGAGGATCAATCCAAGAAGCCATCACTTCCTTACTGACCGGTTCCGTGGAGCCGGAAGTGCCGGAAGAAGACTAAATCCAGCGTCACAGCGCCGATTCACATCCTGCTGACGGCCTCGACGACAGGTCGCGTTACTGAGCAAAAATACGACAGGCCCTGCCCGATCACTTCCAGGCGGGCAGGGACGGAGCCCTTAACGGTCGCGGACAGACCGCCTAAGACCGCTTGCCCTGTCCTGAACATCCGCGACTCAACAGATCTGACCCAAGGAGACAAAATGGCCACCGGAATCGAAATCAATTTGAGCGAGATTTTCCGCCAGCTGAACAGCCAGTCGGACGAGACTGACGCAGACTAAATTCTGCGCTATCGCCGAACCGCCCCCGAGTTGAGCTCAGGGGCGGTTCAGTTATTGTCATAAGTACTCTGATTGTCGTGATAACCACGGTCGACCCCATTGCGCTCAACTTGTTTGTCCGAAGACTGGTGGTTCACCCGAACGTGCGCCTTACTCAACCCAGTCCAGGGGCGAACTGATGCAAAACAGGAATCTAGCCATGAGAATCAACCGATTCACACGTCTTTACCTACTGTCATTAGTAGCGGATTTGAAAGCAGCCGCTTCGGGCTACTGCGACGTTGGATCGTGATGCCAGCCTCATTGCAATGCCCCGGCATGTGGGGCTACGAGGCTGTCCCCTAATCGAATTTTATTTCACTCCATAGTGGGCATCAGCCGCCGAACCCGGATGACTAATCTCGATTCACGGAGATTCGGAAGTGGACCCACGCTTGTTCGAATGCACAGTGTAGCCTTCGGGCAATCGCTTCCCCCGACCCGGAGTAGCCTCACCAGATGCCCGTCACCCGCTCGTTGAGCAAGGATGAGGTACGCGCGTTACTCGCGCTCCTGTTCGACGCGCTCCGGACAACCCGTTGGGCCTGCGCCGGTTTCGTCGTCTTCCAGCTCGCGTCGGTGTTCACCACGCTCGCCCAGCCCGCTCTCAACGCCGCGATCATCGACGACGGAATCCTGCGCGGTGACGTGGCGACTATCAAGCGCGTCGGCGTGCTCATGGTCGTGGTGGCCGTGGTCAACCTGGTGGTGTCGATCGGTGCCACCTACCTCGCCTCCCACATCTCGGCGACCGCGGCGCGCGACCTCCGCGCGCGCGTGCACGGTCGGATCAGTGCGTTCAGCGATCCGCAGGTCCACTCAATCGGCCTCTCGAGTCTGCTGACGCGCTCCACCGGAGATGTGGGCCAGATCCAGGGGTTCCTCTTCATCAGCCTGACCGTCGTGGTGACCGCGCCGTTGATGCTGTTAAGTGCGCTGGTGCTGTCGCTGGCGCAGGGCTGGCGGATGGCGCCCGTGCTGGTGGTCGCCGGGGCCGTGCTGGTCGTCCTGGTCGCCGTCCTCGTCCGGCGCCTGGTGCCGTGGGCTGCGCAGTTGCAGCGTCGTCTCGACGTCGTGAACCGGGTGCTGCGCGAGCAGCTGCGTGGGATCGCGATCATCCGCACCTTTCGACGAGAGGACCGGGAACGCGCCCGGTTCGCGGTGGAGAACGACGAACTCACCCACGTGGCCCTGCGCCTCGGCCGACTGCAGGTCCTGATGCTGCCGTTGGTCACCGTGGTCTCGAACCTCGCCGTGGTCGCGGTGACCGCACTGGGTGCGATCTTCGTCGACCGCGGTGAGATGCAGATCGGCCAGATCACCGCGACGGTCGGCTATCTCGCCCAGATCCTGCTGGCGGTGTCGCTGCTGACCATGATCGCCGGGGTCATCCCGCGTGCGGTGACCAGCGCCGGACGAATCACCGAGGTACTCGACACCGAGCCGCTCGACCCCGGCGACCCCGGTGACGGCCGGGCGCCCTCACCGCCCGCGATCGTCTTCGACGCGGTGTCGGTCGCCTATCCGGGCGCCGAGTCTCCCACCGTCGACCAGGTCTCCCTGTTTTGCGCACCCGGCACGGTGACCGGCGTCCTCGGCGGAACCGGAAGCGGCAAGTCGACGCTGCTGTCCCTACCCTTGCGGTTCGCCGACCCCACGTCGGGCGTGCTCCGATGGGATGCCGCCGACGTGACCGCCCTGGCGCCCGCCTGGGTTCGCGCACGCAGTGCCTTCGTGGGTCAGGGTGCGGAGCTCATCACCGGGACGGTCGCCGACAACCTCCGGATCGCCCGACCGACCGCCACCGACGACGAGCTGTGGGACGCCCTGGAGGTCGCCGCCGCGGCCGACTTCATCTCGGCTCGCCCCGGCGCTCTCGACGCCACGGTGGCGCAGGAGGGTCGCAACTTCTCCGGAGGCCAGCGCCAGCGGCTCGCACTCGCGCGTGCCGTGCTCCGCCGGCCCGCGCTGTACGTCCTCGACGACCCGTTCAGCGCTCTCGACGTCGACACCGAGGCCCAGATCATCAGACGGTTGCGCCGGACCGATCCGGATGCGACGGTCCTGATCGCCGCGCAGCGTGTGTCGTCGGTCCAGTACGCGGACGTCATCGCGGTGCTCGACGCGGGACGGATCGTCGGCCTCGGAACAGATTCGGAGTTGCGGTCACGCAGCGACATCTATCGGGAGATCGCCTACGCGCAGGCAGTGACCAATGCTTGACCAGAGATCGCAGGCGCCGGCGGTCGGGCCGAGGGGGAACCAGGCGTCGGCGGGCCGAATGGCGACGCGACGGAACGATGGGTCGCTGCGCTGGATCGTCCGGCAGCTCGACCTGAGCAGAGGGCGCGGGGCGGCCATCTCCCTCTTCGCGATCCTCGCCGCGGTCGGCGGTGTCGTCGCGCCGATCCTGTTCGGTGCCGTCACCAACGTGATCGTCGACGGCACGGTCGGCGACGCGACGATGAACTGGGGACTGCTCTGGACCCTGCTGGCGATCCAGGTCGGGGTGTTCGTGGCGGCCGCCGTCTGCAGCCTCGCCCAGGGCCGGCTGCTGACGGTCGCCGTGCAGCGGTCGGTGGCCGGGTTGCGCGCACGCATCGAGGACAAGATCCACCGTCTTCCGTTGCGCTACTTCGAGAACACCACACGCGGTGTGCTGGTCAGCAAGCTGACCGCCCACACCGACAACGCCGCGACGGTGATCGCACCGGTGCTGGTGACCGTTCCGACGAACGCTTTGACACTCGTCGTCGTCACCGCTGTACTGTTCGTCATCTCCCCGGTACTGGCCTGTGTCGCCCTAGTCGCAGCACCCGTGTCGGCGGTGGCCGCGGTCCTGCTCGCCCGCCGGGCACGACCGCATCTCGAGTCCCGCTGGACGACCACCGCCGCCCTCACGGGGCACATCGAGGAGGAACTCAGCGCGCGCCGGATGCTGCAGGCGTACAACGCCGAACCGACCGCCGCGCGCCGCTTCGACGACCTCAACGACAAACTCTTCTCTTCGGTCCGCTCTGCCCAGTGGATCGGCGGTTCCCTGCCCTCGGTCCTCACCGCGGTCAACGCCCTTGTGTTCCTGATCCTGGCGGTCCTGGGCGGGATCATGGTGGTCGACGGGCACCTCAGTCTCGGGGCGGCTCAGGTGGTGGTGGTGTTCGCACAGCAGCTGACGAGCGCGGTCCGCGAACTCGCCGGGTTCGTCACCAAGGTGCAGTCCGGCACCGTGTCGGCGAGCAAGGTCCGCGAGGTGCTTGAAGCTCCCGAGGACGCCGGCGCCGACACCGGCTCGCCGGTGCCCGTCTCGTCCGGCCGGCACCAGCTCCCACCCGAGATCGTCTTCCACGACGTGGGCTTCGCCTATGAAGAGGACAATCCCGTTCTCGACTCGGTGAGCTTCCGGATGGCGCCCGGTACGACCACCGCCGTGGTGGGGACCACCGGGTCGGGCAAGACCACGCTGACCAATCTCCTGCAGGCGTTCTACGAACCCACCCGCGGCTCGATCACCATCGACGGCGTCGAACTCGCCGAACTCGGACCGCATCGGGTGCGGCAGGACATGGCCGTCGTCACCCAGGAGCCGTGGCTGTTCACCGGGACAGTCCGCGAGAACATCGCCTTCGGCATCGAGGACGGCCGTGCGGTCGATGCGGCTCTCACGGACAGTCACGTCGCGCAGATCGTCGCAGCACTCCCCGAGGGCATCGACACTGTGATCGGCCAGGAATCCGAGAACCTCAGCGCCGGCGAGAAACAGCTGGTCACCGTCGCGCGCGCGATCGCCGCGTCGCCCAAGATCCTCATTCTCGACGAGGCGACGAGCGCCGCCGACCCGCGCACCGAGTTGCTCGTGCAACGTGCCCTGCACCGTCTGCGCGCGGGGACCACCACCCTGCTGATCACCCACCGCATGGCGACCGCGGCGTTGGCCGACCAGATCGTCGTCCTCGACGATAGGGTGATTGCCGAAGCAGGGACCCACCAGGAGTTGCTCGCCGCGGGCGGGATCTATGCCCGACGGTGCGGACCGGCGCCGGCGGACGCCGCGGCCGGCGACGACGAGAGCGTGAGCGGCAGCAGTCCGAACGGTCCGGACGCGAGGTCGGACCCGTGACAGAAGGCAGGAGCCAGCACGAGTCGGAGCACCGGCCCGTCGTCTCCCGATCAGGAGGAAACGTGTACAGAGGTTTGCGCAAACTCGGGATGGCAGCGGCGGTCGCCCTCAGTGTCTCCCTCGTCGCTCCGATGACCGGCGGGGCGAGCGCCGCACCACGACTCGTCGACGCCGGATCGCCCGGGCGCGTGACCGACATCGTCGTGCATTCCGACGCCATGAACCGTGATGTACCGCTGACCGTGATCAAGCCGGCCGACGAGTCCAAGCCGCGCGGGGTGCTCTACCTCCTCAACGGTGCCGGCGGCGGCGAGGATCGCGCCAACTGGCTGGAGAAGACCGATATCGTCGAGTTCACGCGTAACAAGAACCTGTACGTGGTCATCCCCAACGCCGGCCAGTACAGCTACTACACCGACTGGCAGAAGCCCGATCCGGTTCTCGGCGTGCACAAGTGGTCGACGTTCCTGGGCAAGGAACTCCCCGCGGTCGTCGATGCCACCTACAACACCTCCGGCCGCAACGCCATCGGCGGGATCTCCTCGTCGGCGACGTCGGTGCTCAATCTCGCGATCGAACACCCCGAGCTCTACGAGGCCGTCGGCTCCTACAGCGGATGTCCGACGACGTCCGATCCGTTCGGTCAGGAGTACATCCGACTCGTCGTGGAGATCCGCGGGGAGGGCGACGCCACGAACATGTGGGGTCCGTACGGCGGCTCCGGCTGGCGCGCCCACGATCCCGTGGTCAACGCCGCCAAGCTGCGTGGCCAGAAGCTCTACATCTCCAACGCCGGCGGTCTACCCGGGCAGTACGACAATCCTCGCTACGTAAAGGACCTGGACACCCTGGCCGACCAGATCGTCGTGGGCGGAGTCATCGAGGGCGCCACCCTGGGCTGCACCGTCCAGCTCCTGAATCGTCTCGGGCAGTTGAACATCCCGGCGACGGTGGACCTCCCGCCGGCGGGAACCCATTCATGGCTGTACTGGCAGGACCAGCTGCACCGTTCGTGGTCGTTCTACGAGCGCGCCCTCGCCTGACCGCGGCGCCACCGGAGCCGTATAGGTGAACCGTCCGTCGCGTAACTCGACTGTTCGGTCGGCGAGCTCGAGCACACGCGGATCATGGGTGACGAGCATCGTCGTCCGCAGTGACGCGACCCCGGCGAGTGGTTCGAGGACCCCGCTGACGATCGCGTCGTCGAGGACCGTGGTCGGTTCGTCGAGGACGAGGGCCGGGCGATTCCGAAGGATCGTGCGCGCCAACGGGATTCGCTGCCGCTGACCGCCGGACAGGTTCTCCCCACATCCGACGACCTCGGCGTCGGGGCCGCCGTTCGTCCGCGAGATGAATTCGGCGGCCCGCGCGGCAGCGGCGATGGCCGCTCTGGTCGCCGTGGTGCAGCCGAAACGGATGTTGGCCGCGATCGTGCCACGCATCGACGCCGGCCGTTGATGCAACACCGACAGGTGCTCTCTCAGATCGCTCACGTCGAGGTGGCGAATGTCGGTGCCGTTCAACCAGATCGTGCCCGCGTCGGGGTCGTACAGACGCAGCAGCAGACGGGTCAGGGCTCTTGCCGGCACCACTGGGACCCGTCACCGCCACTGTCTCGCCCGCACGGATCTTCAGGTGGGCGTCCTCGAGGACTCGGGACCCGTGGTCCGGGTATGCGAAGGACACCCCGGTCAACGACAGACTCACCGATACGGGCACGACCGGACGACGGGCCGGAATCGGGTCGATGGCCGCTGGTTCGGACGCACCGACTTGGGCGCAATCGGTTCGGCGACACCCGAACGGCGCGTCGAGGACCTCGGCCACCCGTTCGGCACTCGCGGTCGCGGACGTGACTTCGACGAGCAGACCGCCGAGTGTCTGGATCTGCGGGTAGTGGTACCCGAGATATCCGGTGAGAGCGATGAGCGTGCCCAGTTGCGCATCACCGCCGGCGATGAGCCACGCCCCGAAGGCGATGACGACGATCATGCAGGCACTTCGACGACCATGACCCCCTCGGCGAACGCCGCCCCGGCGCGGGACTCCGACATCCGGGCCTCTCGCCAACGGCGGTTCTGCTCCAGGACCCGGGTCCGGTGGTGCGAGGTCTGATTGTCGGCCTGTAACGCCATCATGTTGCCGATCCCCTCGGCGACCAGTGCGATTCGGCCGGCAGCTTGCCGCTCGCGACGCGACGCACGTTTGACCACAGCGCCGAATCGGCGGGCCGTCGCCCAGAGCAGCGGAGCGAGAACAGCGGCGACGATGGCCATCTGCCAGCTGGTCGCGAAGGCGGCGGTACCGTAGACGAGGAGGCTCACGGTGGCGACGACGCCAGAGACCACACCCGACGACACGAGACTGTCGACCGCCTCGACGTCGGCGGTGGTGCGCGACACCAGGTCTCCGTCACCGAACCGGTCCGGCGTGTGCGGCGCGAGTCGCTGGATGTGCGCGTACAGCTGACCCCGGAGACGCAGCAGTACCGTCTCGGTCACTCCTGCGGTCAGGATACCGCCCGCATACGACGACACGGCGCCGACCAGCGAGACGGCCACCCAGATCATCATCGGGGTGGACAGCGCGCTCAGATCGCCGGTCACCAGCACGTCGTCGACGATGTGCGCGAAGAGCGCGACGGTGACCACCGTGGTGCCGACCTGCACAATGTGGCAGATGACAGCGACCGCGAGACGCCATCGCAGCCCGACGACCAGGGGCGCGAAACGGTGGACGGTCGCTGGCACCGAGAGAGTGACCGGTAGGGCCTCTGACGTCGGGACGCGCGGGCCCACGTCGCCCACGCTCGGATCGTCAACCGGTCTCGGTTCGGTGGCGGTGGACATGTCGACGGCTCCTCCCGGCGGGATGAGCACCGCCGGCACCGAGACTATGACCGAGGACTGATGAGTTTCACTGTCAGACAGCCGAATACAGCAGACTCATAGCGTGCCGACCCCACAACGACCGCGGGGCGGGAATCCTCTCGGATTCCCGCCCCGCGGCGTGATGGACGAGTCGATCAGCCGAGGCTGAAGTGCTTTCCGTTGAGCACCACGACACCCTTGACGGCGTCGGTGCTGACCGTCACCTGGACGAAGGCGCGAGCAGCGGCGTAACCGGCGCAGCTCTCGACCTTGAACTGCTCCTGGCTGTAGGCGACGCCGCCCCGATTGCCCTTGAACGTGTAGGCACTCAGCTCGTAGTCGGTGTACGACTTATCCGAGCCGGAGGTCTCGTTGATGAGCCACTGACGCTTGACCTCACCCGGGCCGAGGGAGAAGCCACCGCCACCATAGTTACCGTCATCGTCCGGCCTCAGACCTCCGCCGATTGCGATGTTGTTCGGGTCAGCGTAGTTGACACCGCCGCCAACACCCGGGACGATGGCGTCTCCGCCGCCGAAGTTGACCTGGCAGCCGACGTCGTAGCCGACCTTGACCGAGCCGCCCTCGGCCTTGCCGCCGACGGTCACGCGGACCTTGCCCGACAGCCACACCTCACGGGTGGTGGGGACGTTGCTGATCGGCCGCTGCACGTTGACGTACTCGTCGAACAGCTGGACGGTGACGGGGGTGCCGTCGACCAGGGTCTTGGTGATGGTGCCGCCCGGCAGCGGGCCGGCAGCGGCGCCACCGGCACCGAGGCTGGTGAGGCCCATCGCGACGGCACCGGCGAGACCGGCCGCCGCAACCACGCGACGCGTGATGTTCTTCTTCATGATTCCCCTTCGTGGAATATCGATCTGCTCAGGGCAGATAAGTCAGGTAGAGCTTGTTATCTGCGCCCGAGTCAGCCGATGCTGAAGGGCTTGCCGTACAGGGTCGACTGGATGAGGGTGCCCTCGCCGCTCAGCTTGCCGTCGTCGGTGCTGTAGCCCTTGGCGCCGATGGTCTTGACGGCCGAGCGGGCCGAGGCGAAGCCGCCGCACTGGTTGAGGTTGAACGAGAGCTGCGACAGCTGGACTGCGGCGACACCCGAGTCGGAGAAGTCCTTGTCGGTGATGTCGACGATTGCCACCTGACCGGGCTTCAACGGGAGGCTGAGCGAGCCCGAAAGCGTGGCCGCTGTGGCAGTGATAGCACCAGAGATGTCGAGCTCGATGTCGCTGACATCAACCTGACACCCGACGAGGTACTTGACGGCGAGCTTGCCGCCGACGCCGGCCGAGGCCTTCGCGCTGTAGGTACCCGAAATCACGAAGCCACGCGACGCGGGGTTGTTTGCCACAGTGGGGATCGGGTAGGCGTTCTCGCCGGTCCGCCACGTCTGGATGGACTCGCCGTCGATGCCGGTGGCGTTCTTGTACCCGTTCGGCAGCGGCGCACCTGCCGCTTCGCCGACGCCCATGCCGGCCAGGCCCACGACCGCGGCCGAGGCGATCGCGGCCGCGCCCGCGGCGCGGCGCGGCCCAAGCTTGCTGAACTTGCTCATTCGTTCCCTCTCACAGGATTCGGCTGTTACCCCGCGGAATGCACTCACACCCGCAAGTCATGACCCACGACGTTCGAAGGCTTCCTCACAGTAACCACCAAGCAGGCTCTTATGCATGTCTTGGCGTCCGTTAAGAATCCATCGAATTCCTGGTCACTGCTGCGTCGTCACTCGCGACAGATCGCAGGACTACCCCCGGCCCCCCACTCTGGGGACCGGCGTGTCGTCGAGCCGAACGTTATCGGAGGGGTCTCAAGTCGGGCAACAGGAGGACTCGAGCGTGTCACGAAGAGGACACGCACCACCGTGAATCTCGGATTCGCCAACGATAGAACGGTGAAAGTTAACGACAGGAAAACACGCTGATGTGACTACGTGCGTGAAGAGCGAAATCACACGTGATGCGGCGGCCGTTGAGCCTCGTACCAATCCTTAGAGCGTCCTGTGTGATGTTCGTCACTCTCGTCTGAAGTCAGTTCAGGCAGAGCGTCTCCGAACACCGCATCGAGACGACGACGCCGCGCCGCTCGGTGCTGCGCGGCGTCATCATCGCTGCTCATCGGCGATTTCCGGGGTTCCGGAGACTCTGTTCCCACCGGTCGGATATCCAATCGAAAGTGGCCCGTCACCCTGTTAACCAGGAGTTTTCTTTGTATTGCTGAACAGGTTTCGGGGCCGCTCGTGGGCCTCGCGGAGCGACCGGCTCAGAACTCGCTGATCGACTCGATCACGTACTTGGCGAGGGGAGCGGCAGTCGCCATGCCGTCGCGCACCGCAGCCCGCGAGTTGGCCAGGTTCACCACGAGCGTCTGTCCGGAGATTCCAGCCAGCCCGCGCGAAAGTCCGCCGTCAGTGGCTCCCGCGGCCAGACCCGAGCTGCGGACAGCCTCTTCGATACCGCGCAGACGCCGATCCAGGAGGGGTTCGGTGGCCTCCGGCGTCACATCCCGGGCACCGACGCCCACCCCGCCCACCGACACCACGAGATCGACGCCTCCGATCACCGCGGTGTTGATCGCGTTGCGGATCTCCACCTCGTCGCCGGAGACGACGACGGCCGCGTCCACGTGGAACCCCGCCTCGGCCAGCAGTTCGCTCACGAGTGGCCCGAGCAGGCGCTGGTCCTCACCATGGGCTGCTTCGTCGTCGACGACGACGACCAGCGCACGACCGATCTCTTCGCCCTGCGGGCGGTGAGCGGCCTGTTCGTGGCGCGCAACGAACTCCCGTGCCGCGGCGTCGGCCGCGACCACGTCGGCGGGGTCGACCGGACCCGGCCCGCCCGCCAGGCGGACGTCCAATGAGTTCTCGTCGAGATCGGTCTCGGCGGAGACGGCGGTGGTACCCGGGTTGCGCGGAGCAGCGTCGGACATGACAGGCCCTTTCTTGATGGGTGGGACCGTCGAAACGGTCGTTCGTGCTGCGCTGTGCCGGCGCCCGCGGTGGGCGCCGGAACAGCCTCCTCGATGCAGTTGTGGTGGTCGGTCAGCCGGCCGCGAGCGTGCCGAGCTTCACCTGGGCGGTCTTGGTGGCGCCGTTGTCCACGTAGGTCACGGTGACCGTGTCGCCCGGGGCGTGCGACCGGACCGCGGCGACGAGGGCGTCCCCGGAGGAGATGACGCGGTCGTCGACCTTCGTGATGACCGCATCCTCGGGGATGCCCGCGTTCGCAGCCGGACCGCCGGGCGTCACCGCGGTGACGACGGCCCCGGGTGCGTCGGACGCGCCGCTCGGCCGTACCGACACACCGATGTTGGCGTGGCTGGCCTTGCCGGTGGCCTCGAGTTCCCTGGCCACCCGGATGGCCTGATCGATCGGGATCGCGAACCCGAGTCCGATGCTGCCACCGGCCTGTTGCTCACCCCCACCGAGGGTGGCGATCGCGGTGTTGATCCCGATCAGCGCGCCCCGGGCGTTCACCAGGGCACCGCCGGAGTTGCCCGGGTTGATCGCCGCGTCCGTCTGGATGGCGTCGATGACCGACGTGGTGTTGGTCCCGGGGTCACGCGAGGTCAGCACGGGACGGTTGAGCGCGCTGATGATGCCGGTGGTGACGGTGCCCGCGAGTCCCAGCGGTGAACCGATTGCGATCACGTCCTGCCCGACGGCCAGGTTGTTCGAGTTGCCCACGGTGATCGGTGTGACGTCGTCGCGGTCGACCTTGATGACTGCGATGTCGGAGATCGGGTCGGCCCCCAGGACACGGGCCTCGGCCCGCGAACCGTCGGCGAAGTTGACCGCGACCCTCGACGCCGGGCCGTTGCCGCCGGCGCTGACGACGTGGTTGTTCGTCATGATGACGCCGTCCTCGCTGAGGACGACACCCGAGCCGGAACCCATCGCCCCGCCGGACGCCACCTCGATGGAGACCACCGACGGGGTGACCCGGGCGGCGACCTCCTGCACGGAACCGGCCGGCGCGGCGACCGGCGTGGTGTTGTCGTTGCCGGGATCGCCGCCCAGCGGACCGTTGCTGGAGCTGGAACCACCGTCGGACTCGGCGAGGTTGTATCCGGCCACGCCACCCACACCGCCCGCGACCAACGCCAGGACGAGTCCGGCCACCCCCAGCGCCACGAGGCGTCCGCCACTCTTCTTCTTGGCGGGTGCGGCCGAGGGGCCGTCCGGGCCCTGGTTCCCGAAGCCGGGCTGGGAGACGAACGGCGGCTGGCCCGACTGTCCGTACGCGGGACCCGGACCGTAGTTGCCCTGTGGCGGGAACGGACTCGTCCCGGGCCTGCCATACGACGATGTCGGCGCGTTGGTACCCGGGTAGCCCTGGCCGCCCGGCGCGGGGAAGGAGCCCGACGGCGGACCGAACGGCCCGCCCTGTCCCGACGCCTCGTTGCCGGAGGCCGCTCGGTGGCCCCCGCCCGGCTGGCCCCCACCGTGTTGACCACCACCGTGTTGACCACCGCCGTGCTGACCGCCCCCGTAGGAGCTGTCACCGTGCGAACCGCCAGTCGTCATCTTCGTCTCTTCCTCGTCGGCCCGGCCATGCGCCGGTGCTTGTTGTCAGTGGCCGGGCCGGGACCGCAACACCTCGGCATCGTCGTACCCGAACTGCGCCTTCGGTCAACCCTAGGTGATCCGAGACCAGGTCACACCGGGCGAGTTCAAGGCTGTTCGCAGTCGTCGACAACCGAGTCGTCGGCCCGGCGCCACCCGCTTCTCCTCTACTGACGAATCACCTGCGGGGATGGTTCCGCCGCAGTTGCCCGGCCCGGCAGGGTCATCCGGATCAGCGCTCCCCCGACCGGCGACGTGTCGGCGACCACGGTGCCGCCGTGTCGTTCGACCACCTGACGCACGATTGCCAGTCCCAGACCCGATCCCGGCATCGACCGCGACTGCGTCGACCGGTAGAACCGCTCGAAGACGAGACCTCGGTCCTCCTCGGGAATTCCGGGACCGGCATCGGCAACGGTGAGCTCCGCGGTCGACATCCCGATCTGGGTCAGGCCGACGCGCACCGTGCGGCCGGGAGGACTCCACTTCGCCGCGTTGTCGAGCACGTTCAGCACCGCGCGCGACAGTCCATGTGCCTCGCCGAACACGAACCACGGGGCGAGGTCGACCTCGAACTCGACGTCGTTGCGGCGGCGTCGAACTCGTTCGAGGGCCTGCTCCACGATCTCGGCGAGATCGACCTCCTCGTAGACCACTTCCGGCGCGTCCTCGCGGGCGAGGTCGACGAGATCGCCCACGAGCGTGGACAATTCCTCGATCTGCGCCATCACATCGGCACGGAGATCGACCATGTCCTCCTCCGGCACCGCCCGCGCCCCGGGACGACTCGCGGCGATCAGCAACTCCAGATTGGTCCGCAACGAGGTCAACGGGGTCCGCAGCTCGTGTCCGGCGTCGGCGACCAGACGTGCCTGCCGATCCCGGGACTCGTCGAGGGCGCGCAGCATCGCGTTGAAACTGACCGTGAGCTTGGCGAGTTCGTCGTTGCCGGTCACCGGGATGGGCGTCAGGTCGTTGGTCCGCGCGACCCGCTCCACGGCGCGGTTGAGACGCGAGACCGGCCGCAACCCGGCGCGCGCCACCGTCGTCCCGGCCAGGGCGGCGAGGGCGACCCCGCCGCAACCGACCACGAAGAGCACCCAGGCCAGACGCTTGAGCACCCGGTCGGTCTGGATGAGGCTCTGTGCGAGCACGAGGGTGTTGCCGTCGTCGAGTTTGCGGGTCAGGACACGCTGATTGCGCGTGGTGCGCAGGCCCTGCTGCGTGGAACCGGGCACGGACGGCGACCGGACGATGCCGCGCTCGACGTCGTCGAACGGCACCTGACCGATGAGATACGTCTCGCCGCTGGGGGTCACCAGCGCGATGGAGATGTTGGTGGAGAACACCGTTCCGGCCACCAGCTGCTCGGGTTGCGTACGCAGGACCCCCGCGCGGGCGAGCGCGGCCATCCCGTCGGCGCGACTCTCGAGCTGCTGGTCGACATCGTTGTACATCGCGCGATACACGACGAAATACGCGGCCGCGGCCATCAGACTCACCGAGACCAGCACGACGGTCGCCGACAGGATCGTCACGCGGGTACGCAGCGACACCGCGCGCATCAGCGGCATCGGCGCCCGCATCTCCTTCTCGTCCGACCCGACACCGGTGGTGTGCCCCGTGATCGCCCGGGTGAGGCGGTCGCGGAGGAGATCCCGGGTCTTCGGGTGTCGCGACGTCGAGTTCGACGACTTGCCGATCACTAGGGCGGCGTCTCCCGCAGGACGTACCCGACCCCGCGCACGGTGTGGATCAGTCGCGGTTCGCCGTCGGCCTCGGTCTTACGCCGGAGATAGCCGACGTACACCTCGAGCGCATTACCCGACGTCGGGAAGTCGTAGCCCCAGACCTCTTCGAGGATGCGGCTGCGCGACAACACCCGGCGCGGATTGGCCATGAGCATCTCGAGCAGGGCGAACTCGGTGCGCGTCAGACTGATCGAGCGCTCGCCGCGGGTGACATCGCGGGTGACGGGATCGAGCGACAGATCCGCGAACGTCAGGGTCTCCGAATCCGCGTCCTCGTCCGGCGAGGCACGGCGCAACAGCGCCCGCAACCGGGCGAGGAGTTCCTCGAGGGCGAACGGCTTGGGCAGGTAGTCGTCGGCTCCGGCGTCGAGCCCGGACACCCGCTCGGACACTGAGTCGCGTGCGGTCAGCACCAGGATGGGGAGGTCGTCACCGGCGGAGCGGAGTCGGCGGCACACCTCGAGGCCGTCGAGCCTGGGCATCATCACGTCGAGGATCGCCACGTCCGGCCGGTCGGCCAGGATCTTCTCGAGTGCCTCGATGCCGTCGCCCGCGGTCTCGACGCTGTAGCCGTTGAAGGTGAGCGACCGTCGCAACGACTCCCGGACGGCCCGATCGTCATCGACCACGAGGATGCGCATGGCTACAGTCTTATCCACCCCGGCTGAGATCCGGCTGAGCAACGCCGAAACCCACCCGTTCAAGTGCCGGAGTCGGCGTTCACCTGCGGTTCCGGCGGCCTTTCACATCGGGGACCGAGTTCTGTGAGGTCAAGTTGATGGATGCGTAACGCCGGGCTTCGGGTCGCGAAACATCGACCTCCGACGCTGGAACCCGTGACCCTGTCTGCCCCGACTCGATCTGTCGTGTCCCGATCGGTGATGTCGCTGTGCGCCTATTGCGGTGTCGGTTGCGGCATGGAGATGAAGCTCGACGACGATTCCGACCGCGTCACCAGGACGATCGGCCGGCCCGATCATCCGACGAACTTCGGGCGACTGTGCACCAAGGGGTCCACCACCGCGGACATGCTCGCCGCCGGCGGGCGCCTGTCCACCGCGCTGGTCCGAGACGATCGGGGCGGCCAGCTCCGGCCCGCCGCACTCGACGCCGTCGTCACCGACACCGCGCGACGCCTGCGCGACATCGTCGACGAGCACGGGCCCGACGCGGTGGCCCTGTATGTGTCGGGCCAGATGTCGCTGGAGGCGCAGTACCTGGCGAACAAGCTGGCCAAGGGATTCCTGCGCACCAATCAGATCGAGTCGAACTCGCGGCTGTGCATGGCGAGCGCCGGGACCGGATACAAACTGTCGCTCGGATCCGACGGGCCGCCCGGGTCGTACCAGGACTTCGACCACGCCGACGTCTTCCTGGTCATCGGTGCCAACATGGCCGACTGTCACCCGATCCTGTTCCTGCGCATGATGGACCGGGTCAAGGCCGGGGCGAAGCTGATCGTCGTCGATCCTCGACGCACGGCGACGGCCGACAAGGCCGACCTGTTCCTGCAGATCCGGTCCGGGACCGACCTCGCCTTCCTCAACGGCCTGCTGCACCTGCTCATCGAGAACGGCCACACCGACACCGAGTTCATCGAGTCGTTCACCGACGGCTTCGACCAGATCCCCGACTTCGCCGCCCAGTACCCGCCGGATGTCGTCGAATCGATCACCGGGATCGCGGCGTCGGACCTGCGGGCCGCGGCCGAGCTCGTCGGCAACGCAGCCAACTGGATGAGTTGCTGGACGATGGGCCTCAACCAGTCCACCCACGGGACCTGGAACACCAACGCGCTCATCAACCTCCACCTCGCCACCGGCGCGATCTGCCGGCTCGGCAGCGGACCGTTCTCACTGACCGGACAGCCGAACGCCATGGGCGGGCGCGAGATGGGTTACATGGGCCCGGGACTGCCCGGCCAGCGCGCTGTCGTGTCCGCGGCGGACCGTGAGTTCGTGGAAGGTGTCTGGGGTGTTCCGGCCGGGACCCTGCGCACCGACGTGGGCGGCGGCACCATCGACATGTTCCGTCGGATGGCCGACGGCGAGATCAAGGCGTGCTGGATCATCTGCACCAATCCCGTTGCCTCGGTGGCGAATCGCAAGACCGTCATCGAGGGACTCGAGCGCGCCGAGCTCGTGATCACCCAGGACACCTTCGTCGACACCGAGACCAACCAGTACGCCGACGTGGTGCTGCCCGCGACGCTGTGGTCGGAGTCGACCGGTGTGATGGTCAACTCCGAACGCAACCTCACCCTGTTCGAACCCGCGCTCGACGCCCCCGGACAGGCGATCCCGGACTGGCAGCTCATCGCGCGCATCGCCGCCGAGATGGGGTACGCCGACGCCTTCGACTATGCGAGCGCCGAGGAGGTGTTCGAGGAGATCAAACGGTTCGCGAACCCGAACACCGGTTACGACCTGCGCGGGGTTACCTACGACCGGCTCCGCCGCACTCCGATGCAATGGCCGTGCCCGCCGGCCGACGACAGCGAGCCCGATCCGGTGGACACCGGTGCCCGCAACCCGATCCGATATCTCAACGACGGTCGCAGTCAGACGCTCCACCGCCTCGACGACGGGTCGACACCGCGCCTCGCGTTCGCCACCCCCAGCCGCCGCGCCCAGTTCTTCGCCCGTCCCCACCTCGACCCGGCCGAGATGCCCGACGACGACTACCCCTTCTTGCTGAACACGGGCCGGTTGCCCCATCAGTGGCACACCATGACCAAGACCGGCCGGGTGGCCAAGCTCAACAAACTCAACCCGGAGCCCTTCGTCGAGATACATCCCGACGATGCCGACCGGTTGGGCATCACCGCCGCGGACAAGGTCGAGGTGGCGTCCCGTCGCGGCCGGGCGGTGTTGCCCGCGCGGATCTCCGACCGCGTGCGACCCGGCAACTGCTTCGTACCGTTTCACTGGAACGACGTCTTCGGCGAACACCTGGCGATCAACGCCGTCACCTCCGACGCGGTGGATCCGTTGTCGCAGCAACCGGAGCTGAAAGTCTGTGCGGTGACCCTGATCCGGGTGCCCGGCTCGCGCGGTGACGTCGACGATGCGCCGGTCGTCGCCGCGGGTTCGACGGACCTCGGCGTCGCACTGGGGGTCTCGGGTGTCGAGGCGCCTGCGATGACCCCCGCCGAGCGCCTCTACCTGGCCGGTCTCGTGGTCGGCGTGGGCGATTCGCCCGTGGGCAGTCCGGTCGTCCCGGCCGATGCGCCGCTGGGGGCCGAGCTCCGCATCTGGGTGTCGGGTGTTCTCGCCGGCCTGTACTCCCGCGCGGCCGCCGCACCCGATCCCGCTGTCCCCCGGTCGGACTCATCGTCGTCGGAACCGGACACCGACACGGTGACGGTGCTCTGGGCCTCGCAGATGGGCAACGCCGAGGAGCTCGCCGCAGAAGCAGCCGAGCGCGTCAAGGCCAGCGGCCTCCGGGTCGACGCCCGGTCGATGGACGATGTCGAGGTCGGCGAACTGAAGGGCACGGCCCTGTTCGTCACCTCGACCACCGGGGACGGCGATCCGCCGGACAACGGTACATCGTTCTGGGATGCGCTGAACTCCGACGACGCACCCGACCTGTCCGGCGTCGACTACGCGGTGCTGGCGCTCGGCGACTCCAACTACGACGACTTCTGCGGCCACGGACGCAAACTCGACACGCGCATCGGCGAACTGGGTGGCCGTCGCCTACTCGAGCGCGTCGACTGCGAACCCGACTTCGAGGAGACGGCGGGCGGCTGGCTGACCGAGGTCATCCGGGCGATCAGCATGTCGAACCGGGCACCCACCTCGGGGGTGACCGGCGACCGGGTGACCGTGGTCAGTGAACCGGCCGACTCCGCGGCGGCACCCTCGGTACGTTCCGCGCCGGCCTATTCGCGGAAGAAGCCGCTGCTCACCTCGCTCGTGCGGAACGTCAAGCTCAACTCCGAGGGGTCCGGTAAGGACGTGCGCAACTTCGGGTTCCACCTGCCCGCCGGCACGATGTCGTACCAGGCCGGGGACGCGCTGGGGGTCTGGCCGCGCAACGACCCAACGCTCGTCGAGGAGTTCCTCGACCGTACCGGCCTCGACGCCGACGCGTCGGTGACCGTGGGCGGCGATGAGGTCGCGTTGCACACCGCCCTGCGCGACCGCATCGAATTCGCGCGCGTGACACCGGATCTCGTCCGTTTCGTCGCCGACCGTACCGGTTCCGCCGACCTCAAGACGCTCATCGCACCCGGGAACAAACAGCAGTTCAACGACTGGGCATGGGGGCGACAGTCGGTCGATGTCCTGGCCGATCATCCCGTCAGCGCTGACGCCGCGGAGTGGATGCAGGTCCTCAAATCGATGGCCCCCCGGTCGTATTCGATCTCATCGAGCCCCCTGGAGAGTCCTGACGAGATCCAACTGACGGTGTCGGCCGTGCGCTACAACCTGTTCGGCACGCCGCGCGGTGGAGTCTGCTCGACCTTCCTGGCCGACCGCGCCGACGAGGAGATCGGCGTGTTCGTCACCTCCACGAGCCACTTCCGGCCGCCGGCCGATCCCGACACCCCGATGATCATGATCGGCCCCGGCACCGGCATCGCCCCGTTCCGCGGTTTCCTCCGCGAACGCGAGGCCCTGGGGCACACCGGGAAGAACTGGCTGTTCTTCGGCGAGCAGTACTCGGCGACCGATTTCTACTATCGCGACGAGTTGACGACCATGCTCGGCGACGGCCTGCTCACCCGCCTCGACGTCGCGTTCTCGCGCGATCAGGATCGCAAGATCTACGTCCAGGACCGGATGCGCGAACACGGTGAAGAGCTCTACCAGTGGCTGCACGACGGCGCTCACGTCTACGTTTGCGGCGATGCGACACGGATGGCCAAGGACGTCGACGCGACACTGAAAGGCATTGTCGCGCAGTACGGTCGCCGCTCCCCCGCGAGCGCCGAGTCGTACGTCAAGGCCCTCGCAGCCGACAAACGCTATGTGCGGGACGTGTACTGATTCCCCATGCTCCCTGAGGTGCGAGGAGCGCAAGCGACGAGCCACGAAGGGCACCGCAAGTCGGAGTAAACAGGCGACGCGAACTGCCGCGAACTCTCCACAGGCAAGGGTACATACGTTCCATGGGCTGCCAGAACCCTCGACGATACTGCGATGGCATGGGTATACATCCTCGAGTGCGCGGACGGGAAGTACTACGTCGGAAGCACGCGAAACCTCGACAATCGGTTACGCCAACACAGCTCGGCGCAGGTTGGTTTCACTGCTCACCGCCAGCCGGTGAGGCTGGCGTGGTCGGTTGAACTGTCACTGGACGACGCCTACGCGATCGAGCGACGAATTCACGGCTGGTCTCGTGCGAAGAAGAAGGCACTGATCGACGGCGATATCGATCTACTGCGCGCCCGGGCAGGGCGCAGGGGCGGTCGACCACGCTGACATTGACACGAGGCTTCGTGAACAAACGTGCAGGAGGACTTTCAGTGCCGTCACCAGCCCTCCGTGGCTCGTAGCGATCGCTCCTCACAGATCAGGGTCTCCGGCCTGACGGCCGTCGTGGGCCACGAAAGACCACTCCTGGGCGCCTGAACCCATGTTCCTGAGGTGCGAGCGAAGCGAGCCACGAAGGGCTCCGCAACGCGTCTCACCAGGCCCTTCGTGGCTCGTCGCTATCGCTCCTCACACCTCAGGGAGCATTCGTTTGTCGCTAACGCCCGCAGGAGCACCCAACCAGACGACGATGTCCCCGTCTCGGTCCTCGACGCGGTAGACGCCGATGGAGTCGATACCGTCCGAGGTGCATCGGCCATCGGCCAGTTCGAAGGCGTACTGGTGCAACGGACAGACGACCTTGCCCAGATCGAACTGGCCGTCGGCGAGCGGTCCCCCGCGGTGCGGGCAGACGGCGTCGGTGGCGCGCAGGGTCCCGTCGGTCAGGCGGAACACCGCGATCTGCCTGTCTTGCATCGCATATGCGCGGCTCTCGCCGACCTGCAGGTCGTCCAGTTGCCCCACGACGACGCCGGCGTCCGCCGACACGCTGGTCATCGGACCGGCACCCGGGGCAGCGGCAGCAGCGGAAGCGCCGAGGTGAACTGCGCGGGCGATTTGGGTTCGGCGCGGTCCAGCCAGGGATCGACGTAGGCCTCGACCGCGGCGTCGATCCCCTCCTGCAACCCGGCGACCAGTCCGTCACGGTCGTCGACGATGATCGCGCGGAGTTCCTCGATGCCGATGCGCGGTACGAATGCGTACGTCCGCTCCAGCCACTTGCCCTGCTCGCGGTAGTACTGGATGAAGATGCCGCACAACCGGATCACCTCGTCGGCCGAATCCACGGTGGCCAGCAGGTCGCCCTTGCGGATGTGCGCGCCGGCGGCGCCACCGACGTAGATCTCCCACTTGCCGTCACCGATCGCGACCACGCCGAAGTCCTTGCACAGCGCCTCGGCGCAATTGCGCGGACACCCGGTCACCGCGAGCTTCAGCTTCGCCGGTGACTCCAGACCCTGGTAGCGCGTCTCGATGTCGATGCCGAGCTGCGTCGAGTCGCCGAGACCGAATCGGCAATAGTCGGTGCCGACACAGGTTTTGACCGTCCGGAAGCTCTTGCCGTACGCGTACCCCGACGGCATGCCGAGATCTTCCCAGACCTTTGGCAGGTCTTCTTTCTTCACGCCGAGCAGATCCAGTCGCTGCCCACCGGTCGCCTTGATCATCGGGATCGAGTACTTCTCCGCGACGTCGGCGATCTTGCGCAACTGCTCGGGTGAGGTCACCCCGCCCTTCATCTGCGGCACCACCGAGAAGGTGCCGTCACGCTGGATGTTCGCGTGCACTCGGTCATTGACAAACAGTGCACCGGGTTCGCGTTTCCACTCCGAACCCCAGATGATCCGTAACAGTGAGGCGAGCGGCATCTTGGCGGTCGCGTCCTCGCCGCCGGGCGCGAGTTTGTCGAACACCTCGCTGACCGACCGCAGGTCCTGCCGTCGGATGGCGTCTATCAGTTCGGGTTTCGTCAGTGGGATGGCCGGGACGTACCAATCGGCGGACGCGTCGGCGGTGAGCTCGTCCCCCGCTGCGAGTTCGACGATGTCGGCGACGAGCCCCTTGCAGGAACCACATCCCTTGCCGGCGCGGGTCTTCGCGCACACCTCGCCGACGCTCGTGCACCCCGACGCCACGCAGGCCACGATGTCGCCCTTGGTGACCCCGTTGCAGTTGCACACCTGCACGTCGTCGGCGAGCTCGGCCGCCCCGGTCTCGGCGCTGGGGGTGCCCAGGTCGAACAGCATCGAGATGCGTTCGTCGGGGAGCGGTACCTTGTCGTCGAAGGCCTGCGTGAGGAAGTTGACCTTCGAGATGTCGCCCAGCAGCATCGCTCCGATGAGCTTGTTGTCACGGACCACGACGCTCTTGTAGACGCCGTTGCGTGGTTCGTAGAACTGGACGAATTCGTCGTCCTCGCGTTCCGGTCCCTTGACCCCCATGGCCGCGACGTCGACACCGGCGACCTTCAGCTTGGTGGTCAGTCGCGAACCGTGGTATTCGGCAGCCGGATTCGCGCCGGTGAGGACGTCGGCGAGCACGACCGCCTGCTCCCACAGCGGTGCGACGAGACCGTACACCTCGCTGCGGTGCTGCGCGCACTCCCCGACCGCGTAGATGAATGCCTCGTCCTCGCAACGCATCTGGTCGTCGACGACGATGCCGCGCTCGACGACCAGACCTGCGCCGCGGGCGATCTCGACGTTGGGACGGATGCCGGCCGTCACCACGATCATGTCGGCGGGCAGCGAATCCCCGTCGGTGAAACCGACTCCTGCGACGGTCCCGTCGTCGTTGCGCAACACCGCCGTCGTCCGCTTGCCGGTGTGGACACCGACCCCCAGCGCCTCGATCTGGTTGCGCAGCACCTTGCCACCGCGCTCGTCGAGTTGCTGGTTCATCAGGTGCCCGGGCGAGTGCACGACGTCGACGGCCACACCCTGGGTTTGCAGTCCGTACGCGGCTTCGAGTCCGAGCAACCCGCCGCCGATCACCACCGCGCGCACGTTGTCGCGCGACGCGGCCATCTGCAGCATGCCGTTCGTGTCCTCGATGGTGCGGAAGCCGAACACGCCGCGTGCGAGCCTGCCGTCGGACTCGCGGAGTCCGTCCATGTTGGGGAAGAACGTGTGGGACCCGGTCGCGATGATCAGCACGTCGAATTCGATGATCCGCCCGCTCGCGCAGCTCACCGTCTTGGCGAACCGGTCGATCGACTCGGCGCGATCACCGGAGTGGAGCGTGACGTCGTTCTCGCGGTACCACGCCATCGGGTTGAGCATCAGGTCGTCGTCGTCGACCGCGGTCTCCCCGGCCAGCACATGACTGAGCATGATCCGGTTGTAGTTTCCGTACGGCTCGTCGCCGATCATGGTGATGGCGAACTGTTCCCGGCCGCCGCGGGAGATGATCTCCTCCACGGTGCGCGCGCCGGCCATGCCGTTGCCGACCACGACCAGCCGACGCGTGGGAACCGGTGGCGTCACGTGCTCGTCCCCCATCAGAAGATGACCATCCCGAAGTCGACGACGACCTCCCCGCTCGTGCCCTCCGGCGCGGCGAGGAGGAGCTCCAGCGTGGTGTCGGGTTCCACGTCTTCGACGACCCGCAACGGCACGTTGACCGACGACCTCGCGCCCATCGGGAACATCCGCATCGGCGTGCCGTCGCGAACCAGGGTCACGCAGATGAGTTCGTCGGAGCTGTTGCCGCCGCGAAAGTACAACGGCTGAGCAGTCATCCCGGGCGGGACGACGAAGGTCAGCGACGCATCGATCGGCCCTGGCTTCGACAGGCCCGAACCGGAGAACGCGTAGACACCCTGCAGGAATTGTGGAGTGCTCGACATTCCGCCACTATCCGCGAGGCGCATGAAATGCGACTTGCCTCGGTGTTACGGCGACGTTGTCTGGTTCTCACCGGCCCGGCCCGCCCACGAGAGCGCCACCGAGCGCGCGGTTCCGCTACCGCGACCCCCGCGCACGCTCCCGGGCGAGGAAGAAGAACGGGATCGCGGTGGCGATGCCGACGCCGAAGGTCAGCACGACCGACGCCAGCCACCACGGCAGGATGCGCAGGCGGCGGGCCTCCGCGAGGGCCCACACGTGGAAGCCGATGACGACGAACGTCAGGTCGACCATCGCGAACCGTCCGGGCGTCGTCTTCAGGATGTCCCCCACGAAGAAGTCCTTGACCGACCCCGGCCCGTTCTGTCGTACGTAGGGGATCGCGGTGGCGTTCTGCGTGACCAGCGCGGACAGGAAGACGACGAACAGCGATCGCTCTCGCCACTTCTGGTCGGAATCGGTGGTCATCAGGCCCTCCTCGACGTGTCGGAACCTCGATGGTGGCACGGCAGAGCAGCACCCCGGCCCGAAACCGGAGCGGTGGCCGTCAGGTCCGACGCCATCCCGCGGCGCCCACCATCTCGGCGACCTGGGTGAACTTCACACGGGGCCGGCCCTGTTCGAGGCCGCGACGCCGTTCGCGACGGTCGATGGCCCGCATCCCGCGGTAGCCGATCACCGTCCGGACGCGTGCGCGCACCAACGCACCGAAGGCTCCGGGCTCGCGTTCGGTCCGGGGCAGCCGGCCTGCCGCGGCGTCGGCGATGAAGTCCTCGACAGTCCGCGTCGCACACATCTTGTTGGCGCCGATGCCGCCGCTGGGTCCGCGCTTGGCCCAGCCGAGCACATATCCGCCCGGCACGATCGCACCTGTCTCGTCGACGAGGCGACCGTCGACGTTGCTGAAGACGCCGCGCGCGTCGTCGAACGTGAGGCCGGGGATCGGGGTGGAGCGATAGCCGATCGAGCGCACCACGAGATCGGTGGCGACGTGGTGGCGCCCCTCCCCCGTGCGCACCGTGATCGACTCGACCTGCGAATCACCGGCGATCTCTTCGGGACTGCTGTGGAACAGGAACACGATCCGACGGCGCTTCGGGTCGGCGGGTTGACGGAACCGGGCGAGATCGGCACCTTCGGCGTCCTCGATCACCTCGACCTCGACACCCGGGATCTCCGACAGCGCACGGTATTCGGCCGCGGTGTACGCCGCGGACGCCTGGGCACGACGGCCCAGCAGCACCACTTCGTGTACGTTCTGCTCGGCGAGCAGTTCGAGCGCACGGTCGGCGATGTCGGTGGTGGCCAACAAATCCGGCGGGGACACGAGGATTCGCGCGACATCGAGGGCCACGTTGCCCGTACCGACCACGACCGCTCGACCCGTCGCCGGCTCGTCGGCGGTTCCGCGGCGCAGCGGTGGCCCGGCATCGACACCGGGCACGCCGTTGTACCAGGCGACGAGATCGGTGGCCGACGTCGACCCCGGAAGGTCCTCACCCGGGATACCCAGGCGCCGTGACTCACTGGCACCGACCGCGTAGAACACCGCGTCGAAATGCTCGGCCAGTTCGGCTGGCGTCACCTGGTCGGGCCCGTCCCCGATGGTCACGTTGGTCAGCATCGTGACGCGCGGGTCGCGGTAGAGCAGGTCGAACCCGCGGAGCACGCCCTTGGTGCCCGGGTGGTCCGGGGCGACGCCGGCGCGCACGAGCCCGCCGGGAGTGGGGAGTTTGTCGATGACGGTGACCTGCGCCTCGGTGCGGTCGAGCAGCGTGCGCAGGGCGTACCCGCCGGAGGGACCCGTTCCGACCAGCGCGACGCGAAGTCCCGCAGGCAGTTTCGGCACCTCGGGATAGGTGATCGACGACGCGGAGTCGTCACCGATGGGCGCCCATCCCGAGCGGACCTCCGGGTTGGACTTGTAGTAGTCCGCGTTGATGTCGATGAAGACCTTGTCCCGGGTGCCGAGTTTGTCCGCCGGGTAGATGGCGTCGACGGGGCAGGCATCGGCGCATGCGCCGCAATCGATGCACGCCTCGGGGTCGATGTGCAGGATGTCGGAGCTGCCGAAGCCGCGCTCCTCGGGTGTCGGATGGATGCAGTTGACCGGGCACACGGCGACGCATGCTGCGTCACTGCAACACGATTGGGTGATGACGAACATCAGAGCATGTGCGCTTTCCGGTAGTACCGCATGGCGGGCTTGGTCAACAGTCCGACCTCGTCGAGGAATTCCATGAGGTGCGCGCAGCTGCTGCGGATCATCGAGTGGAAGTGCGAGTTGCTGCGCATCTCTCGGACCGCGCGGTCGACGTCGAGCCCGGCGTCGGCAAAGGCCTTGGGCTGCACCAGACTCGTCACGATGAAGTAGGCACCGACGGCGACCGCGAACGCACTGAACTGGCGGCGCGCCCAGCTGACGCCCTCCAGGGAGTCACGCACCTCTTCGCGCGCGAACTTCATGTGGCGCGATTCCTCGAGCACATGGATCTCGTTGACCGTGCGGATGAAGTCGAGCACGCGGTCGTCGCGCATGCAGCCGCGCTGGAAGACGTCCAGGACCTCTTCGGCGACCAGGATGCCGGCGTAGGCGACCTCGTTCTTCGCGGTCTGCATGAAGATCTTGCCGAGGCGCGAGACCTTTTTCGACGGGTGGTAGGAGGCACCGACCATCTTCTCCGACGCCTTGGCGAACATCAGCGAGTGTCGGCACTCGTC
Source organism: Gordonia sp. BP-119 (assembly GCF_016924115.1). NCBI lineage: Bacteria > Bacillati > Actinomycetota > Actinomycetes > Mycobacteriales > Gordoniaceae > Gordonia > Gordonia sp. BP-119. The sequence continues at coordinate 18,357 of NZ_JAFFZF010000031.1, read as the reverse complement.
GGCGACCTCGGTGAGCGCGAACTGGAATTCCGAACCGTGGTAGTCGCCGAGGTACTGGTCGCGGATGACCATCTCCTGCAGGATCATCTCGAACCAGATCCCGATGTTCATGATCGAGGCGAACTCGTGGCGCGTCACCGAGATCCGCTGTTCCTCGGTGAGCTCGTCCCAGTACGCGGTCCCGTACAGCGACGACCATTCCGGACTGCACCCGAACTTGGTGGGGTCCATCGGCTTCGACCAGTCGATCTCGGTCATCGCGTTGCGCGACAGCCGGGCGGCCGACGCCAACAGCCGTGCCGAGACCTCTTCGGTGCCCTGGTCCCGGAGACTGATGACATTCTCGGATCGTTCCATCGCGGCGGTCATGGAGAACTCACTTCCCGGTCGTCGTCGATCGTGACAATGATCGATGTAATGACAATGCGTGTTGTCAAGATAGCACCGCCGTGTGACCGAGTAAACGAATCGACGAATATACTCACCGGTAAGTTCAGCGCCGAGGATCGTCCTCGCAGGTCAGCGGCGTCGAAGCCGTCCGTTCAGTTGCAAGGAGTTCTCCATGCCCTCCATCTTCATCACCGGCGGCGCTGCCGGAATCGGTCTCGCCACCGCGGAGCGTTTCGGCCGCGACGGGTGGACAGTCGGCGTCTACGACGTCGATGCGGACGCGCTGGCGTAGGTGAAGGCCGAGCATCCCGACTTCATCACCGGCACCCTCGACGTCCGCGAGCCGGAGCAGTGGGCCGATGCTCTCGCCGAGTTCACCTCGCACACCGGCGGCACACTCGACGTCCTCGACAACAATGCCGGCATCCTCCACGAGGGCCAGATCGACCACATCACGCCGGACCAGATCAAGCGGCAGATCGACATCGACGCCCTCGGCGTCGCGCTCGGCGCCCAGGCCGCATACCCGTACCTGAAGAAGACGCCGGGCGCGCACCTGGTGAACATCGGATCGGCGTCGGCGATCTACGGCCAGCCCGGCATCGCGGTCTACTCGGCGACCAAGTTCTTCGTGGCGGGCCTGACCGAGGCGCTCGAACTGGAATGGGAGCACGACGACATCCGCGTCGTCAGCATCTGGCCCCTCTGGGCGAAGACCGCCCTCGCCACCGGCGGCGCCAAGTCGACGAAGACCCTGGGCATCCGGATCACTCCCGAACAGGTCGCCGAGAAGATCTGGGAGTCGGTGCACCCGACCCGTCAGGACAAACTGCTCCACCGCACCAGCTACTCCGTCGGCGCGCAGACCCTGTTCCTGCAGAACGCCGCCAAGTTCATCCCGAACTTCCTGAACCGGGCAGTCAACAAGTACATCGCGCAGTAGTCCACCCCCACTCGCAAACCCACCCCTTTTCCGTAGATCCACCGCGCTCGGACCGGGTGGGTTTACGGAGAAGGGGTGGGTTTGTCGGAACGTGGGTCCGGACGGCGCATTCATGCGTCTGATTCGTATGGACCTACCCACCGATCCGCATGGCCTGATTCTCCGCAAAGAAGCCGCCGGCACCCACATCAGCGATGAACAGTTGCAGCACATGGTCGGCAACAAGACCCTCGTGCGGCTCTGGCCGGGCGCGTTGGCCGACTTCACCGCGGTCAGCGAACTCCAGGCAGTCGAGAAGCACCGCTTGACCGTCATTGCTGCGGCAAGGGCTGGACGACCCGGTCGGATCTTCAGTCACACTTCGTCAGCTGCCATGCACAGGCTGCCGATGCTGTGGCCCGACCTGTCGCAGGTCCATGTGACGTCGCCGAAAGTCGGAAAACGGGCCAAGCACATCGTCAGACATCAGGCCACCGTCAAGCCGCAGGACATCGACGTCATCGACGGGGTCACGGTGACATCCATCGAGCGCACGGCATGTGATGTCGCCCGACTGGGAACCAACCGGCAGGCCCTCGCGGTGCTCGACGCCGCGCTTCGACGTGACGCCGATCCGGACCGAATGAGACAGATCCTCGACTCGTGCCGAGGATTCAAGGGGGTCGAGATGCTCCGCCGCGCGCTGGCACACGCGAACGCATCGTCGGAGAGCATCGGCGAATCCCTCAGTCGCGCAGTCATGCTCGAGTTACCCGACCTGCCGATACCACGACAGCAGGTCAAGATCTTCGACGACCACGGCGTGTTCATCGCTCGCGTCGACTTCCTGCTGGCGAACAGGGTGATAGGCGAATTCGACGGCATGATCAAGTACAGCGGCGGCCTCGGCGACGAGCCCGCGTGGCAGACGGTGGTCGAAGAGAAGGCGCGTGAGGACAGGCTGCGCGCGCAGGGGTACACCGTCGTGCGGTGGACATGGCCGGACCTCGCCGACAAGGCGCGCTTCTACGCGCAGATCAAGAAAGCACTTCGACTCGGCGGCGTCGAGTGATCCGTAAACCCACCCCTTTTCCGTAGATCCACCGCGCTCGGACCGGGTGGGTTCACGGAGAAAGGGTGGGTTTGCGGCAAGGTCAGCGTCGTGCGGTCGGGAGCCGCAGCGCGAACCGAAGGCTCACCAGGCGCAGCGCGGTCGCGAAGACAGATCCGACGACGAGCCAGATCCAGTGTGCCGCCGAGGTGTACGTCGCGCCGACCGCGACGATGGCGGCACCGAGTACCGCGGGTACGGCGTAGAGGTCGGCGGGTGTGAGGAGGAGCGGGATCTCGTTCGAGATCATGTCGCGGAGCACGCCGCCACCCACCGCGGTGAGGAGCCCGACGGTCGTCGCGGCGAACGGGCTCGCCCCGACGTCGAGGGCGATGCTCGCACCCGTGGCCGCGAAGAGCCCCATCCCGAATGCGTCGAGCACGAGTATCGACCGGTGCAGTGCCGTGAAGGCGGGATGGAAGAAGAAGACGACGAGGCCGGCGACAGTTGCGGTGACGATGGGACCCCACCCGCTGATCGACGCGGGCGGGGTGATCCCCAGCAGGACGTCGCGCAATACGCCGCCGCCGACCCCGGTGAGCACGCCGACGGTGATGATCCCCCACATGTCGAAGTCCTTGCGGACCCCGAGCATCGCCCCCGACGCCGCGAACACCGCGATACCCGCGAAGTTGAGCACGTCGAACACCACGAGATCACCTCAATATCCAGGGACAGGCCAGTCGGTCAGCACGCGAATGACCGCCCCGGGCGAGCCAGGGGCGGTCATCGGTATGACAGTGCGGCGCCGGTACGGCGACCGAACGAGGCTAGCGACGATCCAGGTCGATGAGACCGGCGCGAGCCGCCTTGACCAGGCGACGCGGAATCCGCACGGGGACGCCGTTCACCTTCTCTTCTTGCAGTGCGGGGTTTTCCGCCTTCCACTGCGAACGACGGCTACGGGTGTTCGCCCGCGACATCCGGCGCTTCGGTACAGCCATGGTTGAGCCCTTCTCCTACTGTGGTCTGCGTGGCCGGTGGTGACGCCTGGCATCACTGGATCGGCCCCATCAGTGCACCCCTCGACCCGGCGCGGCCGCGGCACACAACCCGACCAGACTACCTGGCGAGGACGCCCGATTCCAAAATGGCCGATCCGCACGCGCCCGGGGTCGCCTACTTCAGAGGTAGCCCCACGGCGATCGGAGGTCGGTCAACGCGATGGCCACCCAGTATGCAACCCACACGACGATGATGAACGCCCCGATGATGACCGCGGTGAGCGCCACCCCATCACCGGTCTGCCTGCCACCCGACGCCGCGATCTGTCTCCGCGCGACGATGCCGAGCACCAGCCCGACGATGCCGCCGACCCCGACGCACAGGAGACCCAGCAGTGAGGCCGCCAGGGCGGCCACGGCCAGTTTGTTGGTCGACGGGCCATCGGCGTCGACGGGCCGGCCGCCTGCGGGGCGGGAGTCGGCGGAGGCCGATTCCGCGGATCGGGCATCACCGAGCGTGGCGAACGGTTGCCCGGACCGACCCGGGGGCGGACCCTGCGGAGGCTGACCGTACCCCGGCGGGGGTCCATATCCCGGCCGGCCGGGTCCGGGTTGCCCCTGACCCGGCGGTCCGTAACCCTGCGGCTGTCCGTATCCCTGCTGTCCGTATCCCTGCTGTCCGTATCCCTGCTGCTGACCGAAGCCCTGCTGCTGACCGAAGCCCGGCCGGGGAGGTGGTGGGGCTTGTCCCGGTGGCGGTCCCGCCGGGGACCGCGTCGAGATCACGCGCGTGGCGTCGTAACCGGACGGGGCCGGGCCACCCGGACCCGGGTCCCCGGGGCCACTGGGCGCGGGTGGCGGCGGAACCGGCTGTGCAGCGGACGGATTCGACGGTCCACCGGTGCGGATGACCCGGGTGACACCGTCGGCCGGACTGTGCGACTCGGGAATCTCCGTGTCATCCGGTCCGGTCCCGGGTGTCGAGGTCACCGGCACCGAGTCCGGCACCTCGTCGGGGACCGCCGCCTTCTGGGTCGGTTCCCACGGCGACGGGTCGGTTGCCGAGGTGTCCGAAGGTGGGCCGGACGGTGGGGATTGCGGTGCCTGGGCCGGATCCGTCGGATCGCTACCCCCGGTCGGAGTGGTCATCGGATGCCTTTCACAAGCTGTGCCGCAGCGGGACAACGCGGGGAGATGCGTGCACGACCAACCGGCCGTGCATCACGCACAGCTTAGTGAGAAAGGGCTCCGAACTGGGCCGGAGTCGATGAACACGACCCCGGATCGGCCCGAAATTCGTTCAGTAGTAGTAGGTGGAGGAGCTCGTGTCGCCGGCGACGATCAGGACGATGAACAGAACGGTCCACACCACGCCACCGACGATGGCGAGCGCGCCGGTGATGATCCCCGCCAGGCCCATCCCCGAACCACTCTGCGTGCCACCGGACTGTTCGATGTCACGTCGCGCCATGAACCCCAGCACGACGGCCGCGATGCCGACCGGTATCGACAGGAAGAACGAGAAGAACAAGCAGGCGATCAGCGAGACGACGCCGACGATGCCACAGATCAAGGCCGCGATCGCCTTGCCGTTGGTCTTCTGCGGCGGCGCGTATCCGTAACCGCCGCCGTAGGGTGCCGCGCCGTAGGGGTTCTGCGACCCGTACGCGCCGCCGTACGCCGGCGCCTGGTAGGGATCGTTGACCTGACCGTAGGACCCACCCGGCGGCTGTGCGTAGGGATCCTGGCTCGGCGTCCCGTAGCCCTGGTTGCCGGCCGGCGATCCGTACGGACTCTGGCCGTACTGCTCCTGACCATACGGGTTCTGCCCGTAGACGTTCTGCCCGTAGACGTTCTGGCCGTAGGGGTCCGACGACGGACCCGGCTGGTAGGTCTGGCCGTACTCGGTCGGCGCGTACTCGGGTGCGGCACCCTGGCCCTGGTCACCCTTGGAGAGGTTGGGACCCGAGTTGCCCGAGGACCCCGAGCTCGGCACCGTACCCCAGTCGTCCTGGCCCTGGCCCGAGCCCTGTCCCGGTGGATAACTCACGCACAACCCCCATGTAGATCCGACACGATGTGTTCACCAGCCTAACGATTAGACTCAACCGGTGTCTGGCGTCATCTCCGGCTTCACGGTGATCTTCATTGTAGTCGGGGTGGGATATCTCCTCGGGCGCACGCGTGTCATCGGCGACCACGCCCACGAAGTCCTTTCCCGCCTGGTGTTCTTCGTCTTCACACCGGCGCTGCTGTTCCACTCCATGGTCACCTCCGATCTGTCGGTTGTCTTCTCGTCGACGCTGGTGATCGCGGGCGGCAGCGCGTTTCTGATCGGTGCGCTGTACGTCGTCGTCGCCAAACTGTGGTTTCGACGCGCGGTTCCCGAACTCGTGATCGGCGGCCTGTCGTCGTCGTATGTCAACAGCGTCAATCTGGGTCTTCCGATCGCGATCTTCGTTCTCGACGACGCGTCGTTCATCGCGCCGCTGCTGCTGTTCCAGATCCTGATCTACTCACCGATCGCGTTGCTCGCGCTGGATCTCACCGCGCTGGACCGGGATTCGGGAAGATCGCTGCTGCGGGACTCGCTCGTCGCGCCGATCACCAATCCGATCGTCGTCGGCGGACTCGCCGGTCTGTCGGTCTCGCTGATCGGCTGGAGCCCGCCCGCGGCCGTGATGTCCCCGGTGAAGATGCTCGGTGACGCCTCCGTGCCGGCGGCGCTGCTGGCATTCGGCCTGTCGCTCACCGGCGTCGCGGTGTTCAAGAAGGGTGCGAGCCCCCGCCGCGACATCGCACTGGCAAGCGTGCTGAAGATGATCGTCATGCCGCTGGCCGTCTACGCCATCGCCCGTTGGGGATTCGGGCAGACCGGTGAGGCGTTGTTCGCGCAGGTGATCATCGCGGCGTTGCCGACCGCGCAGAATGTCCTGGTGTACGCGACCCGTTACCGGCGCGGCCAGATCCTCGCCCGGGACACGGCACTGATCACGACGCTCACGTCGATACCCACCATCATGATCATCGCCCTGCTGCTCGCCTGAACTTCCTCAGTCGTCGGGCTCCTCCCGGGGCACGTACTTGACGTCGACGCCGCCCATCAGCGCCAGTCCGGTCACCCGTACCACTGGCGCGCCGGGCCGGGACGCCTTTCGCGACCGGCCGCTGAATCCGCCCATGATGCCCAGTCCCCCGATCTCGACGGTCACTCCGTCGGGCATCTTGATCTCGACCCCGCCCATGATCGCCACGCACTGGACCGTCAGCACCGGCGCGGTGAACTCCACCTCGCGAAGGTCCAGTTCGACCCCGCCCATGATGGCGGTGGCGGTGAGTTGATCGGCGACCACCGCCGTCCCGGACAGCTCGCTCCCGGACATGATGGCCAACCGGTGGCGGACGGCCGTGTCCGCGCTGCCGCCCGTCACCCGCGGGCCCGGAGACAGGCTGGCCGCAGGCATCGCGACGCCGAGTTGTGCCACCGGGAGGTCGTCGGTCAGGGCGTCGAGGTCACCAAAGGTCTTCGCGAGGACCGCTTTTCCGGCCCGCTCCTCGTACTCGACCGGGGACAGGCTGCCGTGCGCCATGGCGGCGGAGAGGATCTCGTGGACCAGTTCGCGGTCCGCATCCGCGGCGCGGAGTCGGGCACGCCGGTCGTCGGGCATCGGTGAATCGCCGGGTTGGGTCACGTCTGGAAACCCTAGTTGCCCGAGTCCGGCACGACCACCCTGATCTTTCCCCGGAGACGACCCCGAGGAGTCGTCGGGCCGGTACCTCGCATCGACGACCCCTCTGGCCAACTGCCCGACGAAAGACCCGGCCGAGCGGCATAATTCAACGAGTCCGGGCGGGACGGCCGACCGGCGTACATCGGAGGCGAAGATGAGCCAGCCCTACGATCCCGGGCAGCCCGGCGACGGCCGACCGGGACCGACGCCCTCGGGTTACCAGTCGCCGTACGGCCAATCGCATCCCCAGCAGCCGCCCTACCCGGACAGCGGGTACGCGCCGTCGGGCGGCTTCGGACAACCCGCCGCGTACGGCGGGTATCCACCGCCCCCTCCCCCGCGCAAGGACCGCGCCGGGATGCGACGGTGGGGCAAGATCCTGACCCTGCTCGGTGTGCTGATCCTGGTCCTGTCGGTCACCGTCGGGGTGGTCATGGCGATCGCCGGTATCGGGAACGTGGCCGACAAGGCGTTCGAGGTCAACCCCACCGCCGAGCAGTACTACGACGCCGGTGACGAGTTCCAGTTGTTCAGCAGCAGCAGCACGAACGGCGTACCCGCCTGCGAGATCACCGGTCCCGCTGCGCTGGCGTCGGGTACGAACTCGACGACCGAGTTCACCTTCGACGGTTCCGGGGTCGAATCGTTCGATTCGTTCGAGGTCGTGGAATCCGGCACCTACTCGTTCCAGTGCGATTCGCCGGCCGTCGTCGCATCCATCGACGCGTCCGGCATCCTCCGCGGCGTCGGCGGCGTGCTGCTGGCCGTTGTCGGCGGCGGTTTCGGCGGCCTGCTCGCACTGGTGGGCATCGTGCTCTGGATCATCGCCGGCCGAAAGCCGAAGACCGTCTGACATTCTCGCGCCGACACATTCGCGCCGACGTCGCCGCGGCGCTCATCGACGGGGCGTCGATCAGCCGCGCCGACGCCCCTTCCGGGCCCGCAGATAGTCGCCGACCACGGCGGCACCGAGACCGTCGACGTCCGGCGCCACCACGCGTCCGCCGATCCGGCGGGCGATCTGATCCATGAAGTGGGCCAGCCCGGGATCCTCGCCGAGACGGAAGAACGTGACCTGGGCGCCGATTCGCGCGACATGGTCGAGTTCCCGAACCGTCAGCGCGATGGTCTGCGGGTGCGGCGGATAGAAGAAGAACGGTTCCCCACTCGGATCGAGATGCGCGGTCGGCTCTCCGTCGGTGACCACCAGGACCACCGGCTGCGCATTCGGGAACCGCCGGAGGTGCCGCTGGGCGAGCAACAGTGCGTGATGCAGGTTGGTCCCCTGCTCCATCCGCGGTTGCAGACCGGTGAGCTCGGCGATGTCGATCGACCGCGCGTATCTTCCGAACGCGATGAGGTGGAGTTCGTCGCTGCGGAAGCGCGTGGAGATCAGATGATTCAGGGCGATCGCGGTGCGCTTCATCGGCGTCCACCGGCCCTCCATCTCCATCGAGAAGGACGTGTCCACGAGCAGGACCACCGCTGCCTGCGTACGGCTCTCGGTCTCCGAGACCTCGACGTCGCGGACGTCGATACGCACTCCCGATCGCGCCATCTCCGACGTCGCGAGCGACGGTTCGTGTGTCTCGGACACGGTGCGCAGCACCGCATTCGACACGGTCCGGGTGACGTCCCAGGGGTCGGTGTCGCCGAATTCCCACTCCCGGGAAGCGCCGGTAGGCTCGCCGAGCAGTCCGGTCTGGCGGGTCTGGCGATCGCCCCGGCGGCCCGACAGCTGCTCGGCGATGTCGCGGAAGATCGACTGACCGAGCTGGCGCATCGCTTTCGGACTCAGCCGGAGCTGACCGTCTGCGGTGCGGTCGAAGAAGCCTTGCTCGGACAGCGCCTTCTCGAGCTCGGCCAGCATTCTCGCGTCGACCGCCGCGTCGTCGCCGAGCTGCCGGGCGAGCGCGTCGAGATCGATGTCGTCCATCTGCGCGCCGGCATACTGCTGTGACAGCTGCTCGGAGAGCGCCTCGAGTTCGGAGATGTCGCGTAGTGCCGCGGCCCCCTCGCCCAGTCCCATCGGCTGGTCGCCGGAGAACGACTGCGCGTCGTCCCAGTCCAGACCCGGTCGAGCCGCCCGGAGCTGCGAATCCATCTGCGCCAGTTGGTTCATGAGGTCCGGCGACCCGAACGCCTGCTGCGCCAGCTGGTCGAGCTCGGCGCGCTGCTCAGGGGTCAGCGAGTTGTAGAACTGTTGGGCCGCGGCCGCGCGCTGGGCGAGGGAATCGATGAGTTCCTCGGTGTTGCGCGGGTTCTCCGGGAAGAACTCACCGTGCTTGGCCATGAACTCGTCGAATGCCTCGGTGGTGTCCTCGCCCCGGTTGTGCGCGGCGAGGAGCTCGTTGAGGTCGCCGAGCATCTCCGAGATCCGTTGCCGATCCTGCTCGTTCGCCCCCTCGAGCGCTTCCTTCATGCCGGCGAAGCGCTGGTCGAGCAACTCCCGGCCGAGCAGGTCCTTGATCTTGTCGTAGTCCTCACGCGCCTGCGGACTGCGCCAGTTGTACTCCGACAGCTCTTCGACGGCCTGGGCGGTCGACGGCGGCAGACTTCCGATCTGCATCTCGGCGAAGCGGGCGTCGTCGTCGAGATCGCGGGCGAGTTGCTTGCGCTCCTCGAGTACCGCACGGTCGAGGAGTTCACGGATCTCGGCGAAGGTGCCGTCGAGGTTGCGCTTCTTCAGCAGTTCCTGCCGGCGACGGTTGATCTGCTCGCGCAACTTGTCGAGTCCGCGCATGTTCGGTGTCCCGCGACGCAGCATCTCTCGGAGCGCCCGCTGCGGCGACGCGCCGGCCATGACATCGTCGCCGATCGTCTCCAACGCCTCGCGCAGATCGACCGGCGGCGCGAGCGGATCGGGTCCGCCGCTGTACCGCTGGTAGCGCGAACGGTGGAAGCTCTTGCGCGCCATGTGTTCTCCTCGTTTGTCGCGAACCCTTCGTGGCTCGTCGCTAACGCTCCTCGCACCTCAGGGAGCAAAGGCGGTTCCTGCACTCTCGCTCTCGCAGCGAGCCCCTGCCCCCTGAGGTGCGAGCGAAGCGAGCCACGAAGGGTCACCCGTAGATGGTCTGCCCGGTCTCGTCGGCCTCCTTGCCGATCCGACGGGCGAGGAAGAGTCCCTCGAGCGCGAGCTCGACCGCACTGGCACGCTCCCCGTCCGAGTCCGCTTCGAGGCGCTCGGCGATCTGGTCCAGAACGCCGGAGGTGGTGTCCGGCGACGGGATGGAACCCAGCAGGTCGTCGGCACGCACCCGGTCACCGGTGACCACCGGCTCGCCGTTCTCGAGGGCGGCGACGAGCGGCGCCATGTCGACGCCGCCGAGGTGGGCACGCACCGCGTCGGCGATGGACTTGCGCATCAGGTGCTCGAGGATCTCGAGTTCCCGGCCCTCTTCGCCGGACTCGAACTCGATCTTGCCGCGCAGCACCTCGATCACCGACTCGAGATCGACCACGCGTGCCACCGCCTGGTCCTCGCCCGTCACCGTCGCCCGGTGAAGCGCCGCGGCCGCAACGGTTTCGGCACCGGCGATCGAGAAGCGGGCGGAAACTCCCGATCGCTGGTCGATCGACGGGTGGTCACGGGCGTAGCGGGTGAACCGCGCCAGGATCTCGGTGATGAAGGTCGGGACGCTGGCGGTCAGATCCGCCTCCTGCTCGATCACCGACACCTCGTCGTCGAGCTCGAGCGGGTAGTGCGTCCGGATCTCGGCGCCGAAGCGATCCTTGAGCGGGGTGATGATCCGGCCGCGGTTGGTGTAGTCCTCGGGGTTGGCACTGGCCATCACCAGGACGTCGAGCGGCAGTCGCAGGGTGTACCCGCGGACCTGGATGTCGCGCTCCTCCATCACGTTCAGCATCGACACCTGGATGCGCTCGGCGAGGTCGGGCAGCTCGTTGATGGCCACGATGCCGCGGTGCGAGCGCGGGATGAGCCCGAAGTGGATCGTCTCCGGGTCGCCGAGGCTGCGACCCTCGGCGACCTTCATCGGGTCGATGTCACCGACGAGGTCGGCCACGGAGGTGTCCGGCGTGGCCAGCTTCTCGCTGTAGCGCTGCGAACGGTGACGCCACTCGATCGGCAGATCATCGAGCAGGTTGGCGGCCTTCCGAATCGACCCGGGGGTGATGGGTTCGTAGGGATGCTCGGCCAGCTCGGAACCCGCGATGACCGGCGTCCACTCGTCGAGGAGCCCGACGAGGGTGCGCAGGATGCGGGTCTTGCCCTGGCCGCGCTCGCCGAGCATGACGACGTCGTGGCCGGCGATCAGGGCCCGTTCCAACTGCGGGATGACCGTCGCCTCGAAGCCCACGATGCCCGGCCAGGGGTCGCGCCCCTCGCGGAGTGCGGACAGGAGGTTGTTGCGGATCTCGTCGCGCACACTGCGCTGCACGTGACCACTGGCACGCAGTTCACCCAGGGTTCGGGGTGACGGATGCCGGGTTTCGGTCAACTGGGAGCCATGCGTGGTGAAGTTGTCGTCTGGCACCTCATCGAGGCTACTCCGCGTTGTCGAGCGCGTGCTCGTCATCACTCCTCGTCGCCGGCGTCCACCGCGGGTCCCGGCCGATGAATCCCATGAGGCGACTCACCGGGTCGGCATCGGCGTCCACCTCGACCTTCGGACCGTACTGACCCGAACTGCGGAGGATGTCGTCGATGGACGCCATGCCCTCGAGCAGTTGTCCGGCGAATCCGGGGTCGAGGTCGGGGGTGACGCCCTGGGATCGGGCGAGATCCCACGTGTGCATGTACACGTCGGCGGTGTAGAACCGGTCGATTGCCTCGAAAAGTCGATGCTCGCCCGCCATCGGGTGGGTGAACGTGTCCTCGGCGGTCGGTCCGTCGAGGAGTGCCTGCACCGAGGCGGCGTGCTGTGACCACGCCCCGGCCGGATCGTCGGCGACAGCGGGTCCCGCGGGCAGGGCCACCCCACCGGCGGCGAGGAAGCCGGTGAACCAGTCGACGAGGTGGGCCACGACGTCGCGTACCACCCACCCGTCGACCGGCGTCGGCACCTCCCAGTCGCGGACGTCGGCGATGGCCTCCGCGAAGTCGGAGGCCACCTCTCGGTGACGCGACGATGCACCCAGTTCCGGCAGGGTCACGCCAGACACGATCAGATCTCGCCCTCGGTGAGCATGCGGTCGAGTGCGGCGTATCCCTCGTTCACGCCGACCTCCATGCCCGAGGCGAGCCAACCGTCGCGCGCTTCGAAGCTGTCGCACAGCGATTGGGCGTGGAGCCGCGTCGTGCCGTCGCCCAGATCCTCGAACCACAGGGTCTCCAGCGACACCGCATCGGGCATGCCGAGGAAGGTGAACGTCTGCACGATCTTGTCTTCGCCCACAGTGTGGAAGCACCCGCGGAATCCGAACTCCTGCCCCTCGTGGGTGGAGACATAGCTCCAGCTGCCGCCGTCGCGGACGTCCCACTCGATGACCCGGCTGCTGATCGCGTCCGGCCCGACCCACCGGACGAAGAGTTCGGGGTCGGTGTGGGCCTTCATCAGCTGCGCGGGCGTCCCGCGGAAGTCGCGGGTGATCCGGATCAGCGGCACCTCCTGATCGGCTTCGATGGCGGCCTCGGGATAGCGGGTCTGGGTTGCGGTCATGACACCTTTCCTTCCTTGTGGAGTGGTTGTTCGACCTCGGGGTCCGACACCGTCGGATGCTGGGCCTCGGGGCCGTCGTTCATCTCGGCGAGCAACGCGTCGAGGCGCTGGTAGCGCTCCTCCGCCCGCTTCCGGTACCGCTCGATCCATTTGGTCATGAGGTCGAACACCTCTGCTTCCAGATGGACCGGACGGGTTTGGGCCTCCCGGGTTCGGGTCACCAGGCCGGCGTCCTGCAGCACCTTCAGGTGCTTCGAGATGGCCTGGATGCTGACGTCGTACGGTTCGGCGAGTTGGCTGACCGTCGCATCCGAGACCGCCAGCCGCGCAACCATGTCGCGCCGCGTCGGGTCCGCGAGTGCGGCGAACACCTTGGACAACTCGTCTGCCATCCGACCTCCTCAACCGTTTGGTTGAATACGATGGTGCGCCGGATCGTCGACCTTGTCAACCCCTCGGTTGAATAAGCTGGTCCCGGCTCGTGTACGACGCACTGAGTGGCATACGAGAACTCCCACCGCCGGCCGGGTGGCCGATGGTGGGAGTTCGGGATCGTCGGGACGTCGCGGTCAGGCAGGTCCGATGGGCGCCTCGCCGCGCAGGGTGATCCGGTGCATCACCCGGCGGGCGTCGCCGTAGTCGCGGTTCGCGTAGTGCAGCGTGTTCCGGTTGTCCCAGAGGACGAGATCGCCGAGACGCCAACGGTGCCGGACGATGTGTTCGGGCTTGGTGAGGTGTGCGTAGAGCAGGTCCAGGATGCCGCGGCTCTCCGCCTCGGAGACGCCGTCGATGTGCGACGTGAAACCGGGATTGACGAACAACGACTTCCGGCCCGTCTCGGGATGGATGCGCACCACCGGATGGGTGACCGGCACCAGCTCGGTGACCTCCTCACCGTCCCAGGTGTTGCCGCGGCCGTTGCGTCGTTGCTTGAGGTAGTAACCGAATTCGCGGTTGCCGTCGTGTACCGCGCTGAGTCCGTCGATCATCCGCCGAACCGGTTCCGACAGCGACTGGTACGCGAGCTCGGCGTCCGCCCAGTTGGTGTCACCGCCGTTGCGCGGCAACACAACCGGACGCAGGATCGAGCCCATCGGCGGACGCGGCATGAAGGTGACATCGGTGTGCCACACGTCGGCGAAGCCGTTGTCGGCGCTGTCGAGCGAGTAGACCTCGCCGGGGACGTCGCCGCTGTTCCACACCGGATGCCCGAAGGTCAGGTCTCCCAGCCGATTTCCGAACCGGATGTGCGCCTCGTCGTCGAGGTGCTGATCGCGCAGGACGATGACCTTGTAGTCGATCAGCGCCCGGCGCAACGCGGACACCTGTGCGTCGGTGGCGGATGCGACATCGACGCCGCGGATCTCGGCACCGAAACTCGGGCCGAACTCGTCGATGTCGAATTCGACTCCGCCGGAGATGGTTCCGGCGTCAGGACGGTGCGTGGTGGCGACGGGGTGAGAGGTGGTGGTCATGAGGATTGTTCTCCAGGTCGATGAAGGCGGGGGTCGGAGCGGGGTGCGCCGGCGGCGAACCGTGGTGCGATCCGTCCGCCCAGTTCATCGAGTGGAGGGTGCCCTGGTGTGCGCTGATCGAGCCGAACGCGCCTCGCGTATTTCCGCTGGTTGAGCCGGCGAGGAGCGGAGCCGCCGGGCCGAGCAAGCGACGAAGGAGCGCGTCGAGGTCGACGAGCCGAGTCGAAGCCACTGCGGTGGCGGACGACGCTGGAACGGAGGACACCCCCACTTCCTAACCGGACGCCGCGCCACCGCACAGGGTTGAGCCCACGCTGAGGAAAAGGCCCGGCCGCTCATGCGACCGCGGCATCCTTCACCTCAGCATCTTTCACGGCGGCCTCCTTCACCGCGGCACCGATCTCGGCGCGCAGGGCGGCGTATTCGGGTGAACCGCGTAGTTCGTCGGGTTCGACGCCGGTGCGCGGCAACGTCGAGGTGAGGTCCAGTGCGACCTGTCCCGGTCGTTTGGTGAGCACGATGATCCGACTTCCCAGGAACGCTGCCTCGTCGGCGCTGTGGGTGACGAAGACGTTGGTGCGTCCGCTGTCCGCGCTCACCGCCCGCACATCCTCCTGCAACCGTTCCCGCGTGAGGGCGTCCAGCGCCGCGAACGGCTCGTCGAGCAGCAGCAACGGCGTATCGGCCGCCAGCGCACGGGCGATGGCCACCCGCTGCTGTTGCCCGCCGGAGATCTCCCAGATGCGCCGGCCGGCGGTGTCGTCCAGACCGACGCGTTCGAGGAGTTCGGCGCGGCGTGCCACCCGTTCGGATTTGGGGACCTTCGCGTACTTGAGCGCGAGATCGACGTTGCCGCCCACCGTCTTCCACGGGAACAGGCGCGGTTGCTGGAAGACGACTCCGGAGGTCACCCCGGGTACCGGGGCGCCTCCCGACACCTCCACCCTCCCCACCGTCGCGGGTTCGAACCCGGCGATGAGTCGCAGGAGGGTGGACTTGCCGCATCCGGACGCACCCACCAGCACCAGGAACTCGCCCGGCGGGACGTCCAGGTCGACCGGGCCGACCGCGGTCACGGCGTCCGCACCTGTCCCGTACCTCTGGGACACGTTGTGCAGACGGATCGAGACGCGTCGCCCCTCGGGTCGGTCCGGCGGACTACTGCTGTTCGAGGACACCCGGCAATCCCTCTGTGTAGATGGCCTCGCGGAAGGTCTCGATCGGCGGTGCGGCCGGGATCTGCTGCTGCTCGGCGAGGAACACCGCCGCGCTGTGTAGGTTCTCGGAGAGATTGCCCGGGTTGCCCTGGGTACCGAGCCACGTCGGACTGGTCAGCTCCGCGACGGTGAGGAAGGTGCCCTGCTTCAACTGGTTGGCCGCATCCTCCGGGGTCGTGCCCAGCTGTGCGGCGACGGCGTCGGCAGCGGCCTGCGGGTCGTCCTTGATGAGGGTGAGCGCGCGGGCCTGGACCTGCCGCCAGGTGTTCACGACCTCAGGGTTCGCCGTCGCGAATTCACTGGAGACCACACCGAGGTCGAGCGTGGGCTTGCCAGCGGTGGCCAATTGCCGGCTGGCGATGAGAGTCGTTCCGTCCTGGCGCAATTCGTCGAGCGTGGGCAGCCAGGTGTAGACCGCGTCGACGTCGCCGCGCTGCCAGGCCGCCAGCGAGGCCTGCGGCTGCAGATCGATCAGGTTCACGTCCTTCGGGTTCACGCCGGCCTGGTTCAGCGCGGCCAGCAGGCTGTAGTGGGCGGTCGAGGCGAACGCTGTCGCCACCCGCTTGCCCTTGAGATCGGCGACGGTCTCGATGCCGGTTCCGTTGCGCGCGACAAGGGCCTCGTTGTCGCCGGCGACGTCGAGCACGAAAGCCACCTGGTACGGGATGTTCAGCGGCGCGGACAGTCCACGGGCCACGGGGCTGGAGCCGATGGCGGCGAAGTCGACCTCTTTGGCGACGAACGCGGTGTTGATGTCGGCACCGGAGTCGAACTTGGTCCACTTGATGTTGTAGTCCGGCAGCGCTTCTTCGAGCCACCCGTTGTTCTTGACGATCAGGTCGCCGCTCGGGAACGACTGGTAGGCGAGCCGGATCGTCGGCTTGCTGTCGTCCCCGGAGTTGTCGACCGAGCAACCGGCGAGCACCAGCGCCACTGCGGCGATCATCCCGAGCACCGCACCGAAGCGCGACCGGCGCAGCCGGTACGAACCGGCCCTCTTGCGTGTGATTGTCATGTCTTTCAGGCCTTTCCGCGCCACGGCACCACTCGGTGCTCGATTGTTCGTAGGAGCCCGTCGATGATCAGTCCGGACAGACCGATGGCGATGATGCCGACCAGGACGACGGGGGTGTTGTTGTAGTTGCTGGCGTCCTTGACCACGCCACCGATTCCGGGGATGCCGTTGAACAGCTCGGCCGCGACCACGGAGGAATACGCGATGCCGACCGAAAGCCGTACGCCGGTGAAGGTCTCGGGCAGCGCCGACGGTACGACGACGTCGCGGATCACCTCGGACCGCGAGGCCCCGAGCGCGCGCGCCGCCTCGATGAGACTCACCGGCGCGGCACTGACGGCGGCGGTGGTCGCCACCGCCGCGGGCGGTAGCGCGGCCAATGCCAGCAGCGTGATCTTCGGCGCCTCGTCGATGCCGAGCCAGATGACCAACAGGAAGAAGTAGGCCAGCGGCGGTAGAGCGCGCAGGAACGTCAGCCACGGTTCGAGCAGGCGTCGGAACCACCCCACCGTTCCCATCGCCAGACCGAGCAGCACGCCGAGGATCACGCCGATCGCCACACCTGCGAAGACCCGGCGTAGCGTCATGTACAGGTGTTCCCACCAGTAATAGTCGGCATAGCCGCGGATTCCGTCGTGCGTCGTGGACATGTCGACGAAGGCCTGCCACACGGTGCCCAGGCGCGGCACGAAGGTCTCACTCCAGATCCCGCTGACGGCGACGACCTGCCACACCGCGGCGAACAGCACCACCGAGAGCAACGGGAGTCCCACCCGGGTCAACAGTGATCGCGCGCGAGACGAACCGCCGGACGACGTGCGCTCCGCCCCACCACCCGCTTCGTCCGGGGTGATGTCCACAAACAAGGTCACCGTGCATGTCTAGACATCGCGAACCCCGGCGACCAGAGTTTTCCTCTCCGAGAGGAAAACTCCCGCCGGATGCATACGAATCCGGCGCGATGTGCTTGTGGCGTGGGGTTTCGCTGGTCGCGTCCGTGGGAAGTTGCCTAGAACACGAACTGCGCGGCCACCTCGGCGACACCGGCCAGCGCGGACTGGACGCGAGCGTGTAGCGCGACTCCGGCGGCTGTCCATCCGGGTTCGTCGTCGAGGTCGGCGTCGTGTGGACGCGCGTTCCACACGTCGTTCCACTCGGTGAGCTCCGCTGCCAGCTCGGGGTCGAGGCCCAGGCGCAATGGGTCGGCGGGGTAGTTCTCGGTGAAGCTCTCCCAGAGTGGTCCGGCGCTCCACTCGGGGAACATGCGGATGAGCCGCAGGCCGTCGGGAAGCACCACAGGTCGGGATTGTGCGGAGCGGGAGGCGAGATATCGCAGCTGCATCTCGGCTCGCCCTGCCCGCTCGACCCGTGTTCGAGCGGGCTCCCGATAGTCGTACCCCGACAGCCACACCAATCGCTCATGGTCGGCTCGATCGTCGACGACGACAGCGAGCGACCACAACTTGCCCTGATCGGTGAAGAAGTAATCGGCGTCCGAGATCACCGTCGTCACATCACATCCGGAGTAGTCGAGGACCTCCGCGCGGTAGCCGGCCCCGTCGTACTCGAAACCGAAGAGTCTCAACGGTGTCTCGTCACCGGCGTCATCGCCACCCGACCGCGCTGTGTTGCTGTTCGTCATCTCTTCACACCCCCGATCGGTGAGCATCTCACACACATCCAGCCGCCCTAAGCGACAAACCCTTGCGACCGAGGTGCACGACAAGACGCCTGCGCGTCCGAGGTGCGGGAAGCGTACGCATGCTTCCTGATCCGAAAGAACCGCAAACCCCTGGTCCCTGAGCCTGGATCCGTGGAAGGAGTTCAGGTGGGGTGGGGTTGGGGCGCGTGATCGCCTGATTGTGTTGTGGGCGTGTGGTATTCGCTGACCTGTGTCAGCCTTTTCACTGGGGTTCCTTGGTCGTGGGTGG
>NZ_JAFFZF010000030.1:0-73438 GCF_016924115.1 Gordonia sp. BP-119 | reverse complement strand
TGGCCACCGCCTGAACCGCGGCACCGCCGCCCCACCTAGATCGATCACCACGACCACACCCCGGAACCGACACATCCCCGCAGCAGGAACCTCAACCCAGGCTGGACCCTAATTCAGCAGGCTCCTAGGGAGCGCAGGCGCTCCTAGCTTCCGGACGAAATCCGCAGCCGGCCGAGGCCCGCCCCGACGCGAGCCGAGAGGTGGTTCAGCCTCGACGTGGCGTGCCATCTCGCGGCGCGCGCCGCCTTCGGCCAGCCGCGCGCCTCGCAACGCTGCGCTTCGTCGGCGAAGAATCGGTTCTCCTCGGCGAACCGCCGACCGTCGACGGCCTGCACGGAACTCACCGAGGCGCGGTGCCTGCGGTAGGAGAAGACGACCTCGGGGTCGTAGACCAGCGATCCGCCGGCACTCGCGAGGTCGACGAGGAGTGCGAGATCGAGGACGATCTCGAGTCCTGGCCGGAACCCGACCTCGCGCACGGCGGCGGTCCGCCACAACAAGGACGGAAAATAGGTCCAGTTGCCGTGGTACAGCGAGGTGGCCAGCCGTTCCCCGGACAGCACGGTCGCCCGCGGCGGCGCGAGAACCGACTTGATCCGGTCACCGAGCGGCGTGACCGGTTGTCCGTTCTCGTCGATGACGTCGACGCCGGGCGCGACGACCGCGGCGTCGGAATGGTGGCGGGCCATCGTACGGACGGTGGCGAGGTAGGCGCGGTGCATCACGTCGTCGCACCCCATGACCACGAACCAGTCGGCGGTGACCAGCTCGACGCAGCGCCGGAAGTTCCCGTTCACACCGAGGTTGGTCTCGTTGCGGAGGTACTGGACCCGGGCGTCGCCGAGCGACTCCAGCCATTGCCGCGGCGTCGGATCCGGGTAGCAGTCGTCGACGACGACGAGCCGGAGGTCCGGGTCGTCCTGGTCGAGCACACTGGTGACGGCTTGCCGGAACTGGGCGACGTCGCCGTAGAACGGCATCATCACGTCGATCGTCACCGGACAAGACTAACCAGGTCCGATCACCATGCAGCCCCCGAGGCGTGCCGGGCGGCAGACCCCGCGCGGAAGCGGGTTAGGGTTGTTGACCATGGCCGAACCCAGTACCAACGCCGACGTGTGGCTGGTGGTGCCCGTCTTCAACGAGGGCCAGGTGATCCGCGAGGTGGCGGCCAAGGCCCGCGAGACGTTTCCCAACATCGTCTGCGTCGACGACGGCAGCTCGGACAACTCGGCCGAGCAGATCCGGGCCGCCGGGGTGCATCTGGTTCGGCACCCGGTGAACCTCGGTCAGGGCGCCGCGATCCAGACCGGCGTCGAGTACGCGCGTCGCCGGCCGGGGGCACGGTTCTTCGTGACCTTCGACGCCGACGGGCAGCACCAGGTTAACGACGTGTCGGCCATGATCGAACGCTTACGACGCGAGCCGGTCGACATCATCGTCGGGACCCGCTTCGCCGATGGTCGCAGCGAATCGGTTCCTATCCTGCGCCGGATGGCGTTGCGCACCATCGTGTTCCTGAGCCCACGCACCCGTCGCCTCGGATTGTCCGACGCGCACAACGGACTTCGGGCGTTCAACAAGACCGTGGCCGATGAGCTCGACCTGCTCATGAGCGGGATGAGCCACGCGTCGGAGTTCATCGCGCTCATCGATCACCACCGGTGGCGGGTGGCCGAACAACCGGTGACGATCCTCTACACCGACTACTCGCGGGCGAAGGGACAGTCGCTGATCAACGGGGTCAACATCGTCGCCGATGGCCTGTTCCACACCCGGATGAGGAAGTGATGCCACGATGATCTGGTTCCAGATCCTCGCGATCCTGGGTCTGGTCGCGCTCGTCGGGTTCTTCGTGGTGAACCGGGGCACGGCCCGCGCGTCGGCAGGCGTGAAGCTGCTGTTCGTCGCGTTCATCGGCTTCGGCCTCTACGCGATGCTGCGGCAGGACGACGTCACATGGGTGGCCAACAAAATCGGCATCCAACGCGGCCTCGACCTGGTCCTGTTCCTGCTGGTCATCGCATTCGCCTTCACGACGGTGTCGACGTATCTGCGGTTCCGCGACCTGGAGGTCAAGTACGCGCGGCTGGCCCGCGCGATCGCGCTGCAGGACGCGGAGCGCGAGAACCATTCCGGAACGGGCGACTAGCTCCGGACCGTCATCGACTGCGCCGCGACCCTCCCCGACTCCAGCCGATCGTGCGCACCATCGGCGGCGGAACGGCTTTCGGCCGCGGCCACCTGGAACATGGTGGCGACGATGGAGGCGTACAACACCAGCTCACCGAAGTTGCCGAGCCAGAGAACCGACGTGCCGGCGGCGGCGGTGACGAGCATCGTCACCGAGCCGAGCAACAACCACAGCGACCGGGCCTGTCGCCGGGCCGCAATTCCGATCGCGATGAGGATCAACACGGTGCCCAGAGCGGGGACCGGCGGGCCGGCAGCGGCGGCGTTGGCGTACCGCAGCGCATCACCGTCGGTCGCCGGCGTCAGCTCCAGCGCCACGAAGCACTCGACGATCCCGACGACCACCAATGCGGCGACGAGAACGGCCCCGACCACGACCACCGGGCGACTCCACCGCACACCCAGACGCCAGGCGAGCACGGCCGCGGCGACAACGATCAGCGGAGTCATCAGCCCGTGAATCCAGAAGCGCGGCAGGTTGATCGCGTACAGGAGGTCACCGAAGCCGACGAACCGTCCCACCGCAACCGCCATGTTGTCGAATGTCAGTGCCACGCCGAGCAGGACCACCAACCAGGTCACGGCCCCACCCGACCGCCTCAGGCGGAACGCACACGCCGTCAACGCGATCATCCCCAGCCCTATCGCGCCCATGATCGCCGAATCTCCGATCACTCCAGTGAGCATCTGCTCGCCACCTCCCATCGCTCAGCTTACTGAACGATTCGGAGCCGTCACCCTTACGGGCTGCCCTCCCGGATGCAGTTTCACCAATCCCTTGCGTCTACGTATACATCTACATATAGTTACCGCATGCCCAACAAGACTATCTACGTCTCCGACGAGGACCTCAAAGTCCTCGAACGCGCTCAACAGGTGTCGGGAGGCAATCTCTCCGGCGCAGTCGTCGAGGCACTGCGCGCGTACGTGCGGGCAGCCGACTACCGCGACGCCGGTTACGACGAGGTCGTCCTGCGCGACGGTCCCGACGGAGTGCGTCGTAAACGATTCTTCGGCAGACTCCTCGCCGAAGAGACCGAGTACGACGAAACCACCGGCAATGCAACCAAATTGACCGCATACGAAGGGCGGACCGGCAAGATCGTCCTCGCGGTCCACCACGTCGACTGGGCGAACTACGGGGTGACACATCGCCAGAAGACCGGTAACTGGCTGAAAGACCTGACCGGCCTTCCCAGTGTCCGCAGCCTGTTCACCGCCGACCTACCCGACTGGGGTGACTACCGCGTCGACATCGTCGACTCTCCCGACCAGCTCAAATCGCTTGTTCCCGAACGCTTCTACGCACGTACCGCAGCCGCCCTCCGACCCGAGGTCGAAGACCTGGACGTGTGAACCCCACCCGACCGCACCGCTAGAACAACCGAGTACTTCCCGGCGACGTCCATCAGGGACGGTCGTCTACCCACACATGCATATATGCGCATGAGTTTATGCCTGGACCCATCAACCACAGGGAGCACGATCATGACAACAACCGCCATCCGCGCCACCGGACTCACGAAGTCCTTCGGCGACCACACCGTCCTCGACGGTATCGATCTCGAAGTGCCCGCGGGCACGGTGTTCGCCCTGCTCGGACCCAACGGCTCCGGGAAGACGACCACCGTGAAGATTCTGTCCACGCTATCGCAACAGGACGCCGGTGAGGTGGAGGTCGCCGGACTCGATCCGCGGACCAACCGCGCCGAGATCTGCGCGCAGATCGGCCTGACCGGGCAGTTCGCCGCCGTCGACACGTTGCTGACCGGGCGGGAGAACCTCACCATGGTCGCCCGCCTGCGACATCTCTCGAAAGCGGCGACCCGCGAACGGGTCGACCGGTTGCTGCACGACTTCGACCTCACCGACGCCGCGGACCGTCGGGTCGCCGAGTACTCCGGCGGCATGACCAGACGCCTCGACCTGGCCATGACGTTGGTGGGCGAACCGTCGATCATCTTTCTCGACGAGCCGACGACCGGACTCGATCCACGGTCCCGCCGCGCGGTCTGGGACACCGTCCGCGGTCTCGTCGCGGGCGGCACCACCATCTTCCTCACCACGCAGTACCTCGAGGAAGCGGATCACCTCGCGGACCGGATCGCCGTGCTCGACCGCGGCCGCATCGTGGCCGAGGGGACGGCGGCCGAACTGAAGCGTCTCGTGCCGGGCGGATACATCCGGATCGACTTCACGAACGCCGACGACCTCGAACAGGCGCGGTCGCAGTTCCCCTCGGCGGTCGACACCCCGGGCGAGAACACCCTCGCCGTCCCCGGTGGCGCCGGGATCGGCGCTGTCCGCGGCGTGCTCGCCACCCTCGACGACGCCCGGATCGACGCTGCCGGGATCTCGGTCCACACACCGGATCTCGACGACGTCTTCCTCACCATCACCGGCCGCACCGCCGCTACCACCGCCAACTAGGAGAAGTCATGACCACCACGCTCGACCACACCCTGTCCGACTCCGCGGTGATGGTGCGCCGCAACCTGATCCGGCTACGGCGCTACCCCACGATGATGTTCTCCACGATTGCGATGCCGGTCGTGATCCTGCTGATGATGACCTACTTCTTCGGCGGTGCCATCGAGAGCGCCCTCGCCGCGGACGGACCGCTGGACGGCAAGTACATCAACTATCTTCTCCCCGGCCTACTGCTCTTCGTGCCGTCGTTCCTGACGGTGGCGGTTGCGGTCTCGGTCAATCAGGACGTCACCGAGGGCATCATCAATCGGTTGCGATCACTGGCCACTCCGCCGACAGCGATCCTGGCCGGACACTTCGTCGGCGCCCTCATCCAAGGTGTGGTCGCGGTCTGCTTCCTGCTCGCGGTCGCGTTCGCGATGGGCTTCCGTGCCGACGCAAGCCTTCTCGACTGGTTCGCGGCCGGCGGACTGCTCCTGCTACTGACCGCCGGCCACGTGTGGATCGCGGTTGCCATGGGCGTCGTCGCGCCGAATCCGGAGAGTGCGAGCAACATGCCGCTGCCGCTGCTGTTCCTGCCCTATCTGGGCAGTGGGCTGGTCCCGACCGACAGCATGCCCAACGGTGTCCGCCAGTTCGCCGAGTACCAGCCGTTCAGTCCCATCGCCGACACGCTGCGCGGACTCCTCATGGGTCTCGACATCAGTGATCGCTGGCCGTGGGCGCTGGGATGGTGCGTGGTGTTCCTGGTGGTCGGCTACTTCTGGGCGGTCACCGCGTTTCGGCGATCCACTACCGGCTGACGCTTCCCGCCCTGCGACGTGTACGGCTCGCGCCGTGCACGTTTCGGCGTTCGCGCCTCAGTCCCGCAGCGAACCCAGGAAGTCGGCCACCTCGTCGTGGTTCGGCAGCAGACCCGACTCGCGCGCCTCGGTGAGCCCCGGTGCCGCGGTGTCCTTCGGCGAGAGTTCGAACTCCAGCGGCGAACCGTCCCGGGCGTGCGTCGGCCATTCGATACCCAATTCCGGATCAAGCGGGTTGATGCCGTGCTCACCCGTCGGGTTATATCCGGTGGAACAGAGGTAGGTCACGGTCGAATTGTCGGCGAGCGCGCAGAACGCGTGGCCGAGACCCTCGGACAGGTAGACCGCACGACGATCCACGTCATCGAGCAGGACGGTGTCGTAGGTACCGAAAGTGGGTGAGCCGACGCGGATGTCGACGATGACGTCGAGAATCGCCCCGGTGGGGCAGGTGACGTACTTCGCCTGCCCGGGCGGGACGTCGGCGAAGTGCACGCCGCGCAGCACCCCGGCCGCGGACACCGAGAGATTCACCTGCGCGAGGTCGAAGCGGTGGCCGATGGTCTCGGCGATCACGTCCGCCTTGAACGCCTCGGCGAACAACCCACGGGCATCGCCGTGTTGGACCGGGGTGAACTCCCACGCTCCGTCGATGGCGAGCCGGCGGACCTTCATGCGGACACCTTTCCCAGAGTCGGTCGTCGGATATGCGCCTCGGGGGCGGCGCTTAGAAACCCTTGCCCCGCTGCAACAGTTCGAGCAGGTAGTCACCGTAACCCGACTTGCGGAGTTTGTCGGCACGAGCCCGCAACTCCTCGTCGGAGAGATAGCCTTGCCGCCACGCGATCTCTTCTGGGACAGCGATTTTGAGTCCCTGACGTTGTTCGACGGTGCGGACGAAGTTGCCGGCGTCGAGGAGGCTGTCGAACGTGCCGGTGTCGAGCCACGCCGTGCCGCGCGGCAGGACGGTGACCGACAGTTTGCCGCGGTCGAGGTAGTGGGCGTTGACGTCGGTGATCTCGTACTCGCCGCGGGAGCTGGGGCGCAGATTGCGGGCGATGTCGACGACATCGTTGTCGTAGAAGTACAGACCGGGCACCGCGAAGTTCGACTTCGGTTGTGCCGGTTTCTCTTCCAGCGAGATAGCGGTGCCGTCGGCATCGAAGTCGACCACGCCGTAGGCCTCCGGGTTGGCGACCCAGTAGGCGAACACCGCACCGCCGTCGACGTTCTCGAAACCCTGCAACCGGCTGCCGAGTCCGGGGCCGTAGAAGATGTTGTCGCCGAGGACGAGAGCCACCGAGTCTGTACCGATGTGGTCGGCGCCGAGGACAAAGGCCTGCGCGAGTCCGTCCGGGGAGGGCTGGGTCTTGTAGGTGAGGTCGATGCCGAACTGGTCGCCGTTGCCGAGCAGGTTCTCGAAGGCCGGGGCGTCGTGCGGGGTGGTGATGATCAGGATGTCGCGGATCCCGGCCAGCATGAGCGTTGAGAGCGGGTAATAGATCATCGGCTTGTCGTAGACCGGGACGAGTTGCTTGCTCACCCCCTGCGTGATGGGGTGCAGCCGCGTGCCCGTACCGCCGGCCAGGATGATCCCTTTCATGGCGATCAGGGTAATGCCCGCGGCCTTTCGCGACGGCACGCGAGTCGCACCGCTGCGCTCACCCGAGGCGAGCAGGTCGGCTGCTCGGTAGAGTGACTGCGACCATCGACCTCGACGAAAGGCGCCGCGCGTGCGTGTTCTCGTGACCGGGGGTGCCGGGTTCATCGGCGCCAACTTCGTGCTGCGCACCCTGACGACCCGCCCTGACGTCTCGATCCGGGTCCTGGACAAACTCACCTACGCCGCCAACCCCGACACCCTCGCCCCGGTCGCCGATCGCGTCGAACTCATCGAGGGCGACATCACCGACGCCGCCCTGGTCGGCCGACTCGTCGCCGAAGCAGACCTCGTCGTGCACTTCGCCGCCGAATCCCACAACGACAACTCCCTGGCCGACCCGTCGGCGTTCGTCTCCACCAACCTCGTGGGCACCTACACCCTGCTCGAAGCCGTCCGCGCCCACCAGGTGCGCTACCACCACATCAGCACCGACGAGGTCTACGGCGACCTCGATCTAGACGACCCGGCCCGCTTCACCGAACAGACCGCCTACAACCCGTCGAGCCCCTACTCCTCGACCAAAGCCGGCAGCGACCTGCTCGTGCGCGCCTGGGTCCGCTCCTTCGGCGTGGCCGCGACCATCTCCAACTGCTCCAACAACTACGGCCCGTACCAGCACATCGAGAAGTTCATCCCCCGCCAGATCACCAACGTGCTCTCCGGGGTGCGCCCCAAGCTCTACGGCGACGGCCGCAACGTCCGCGACTGGATCCACGTCGACGACCACAACGACGCCGTGTGGACCATCATCGACCGCGGCCAGATCGGCGAGACCTACCTCATCGGCGCCGACGGCGAGGTCGACAACCGCACCGTCGTGGAAACCATCCTCGAACTCCTCGACCAGCCCGCCGACGCCTTCGACTTCGTCACCGACCGCCCCGGCCACGACCGCCGCTACGCCATCGACTCCACCCGCCTGCGCACCGAACTCGGCTGGACCCCCAACTACCTCGACTTCCGCGCCGGCCTCGCCGCCACCATCGACTGGTACCGCGACCACCCCGGCTGGTGGCAACCCGCCAAGGAAGCCGTCGAACAGAAGTACGCCACCACCGAACGCGTCACCGGCTGACCGGCACCTCCGCTGATCGAGCCGGCCCCTCCGCTGGTTAAGCCGACACCTCCGCTGGTTGACCCGGCCCCCCGCTGGTTGAGCCGGCCCCGAGCGAAGCGAGGCGCCGAGTCGAAGCCACCTGGTGACCTCCATGCAGTCCACTTGGCCCATTCCCAGGGTCGCCGCTTACGGTGGTCGTCATGCGCGTACTCGTGAGCGGAGGAGCGGGCTACATCGGCTCGCACACCGTCATCCAATTGGTCTCGGCCGGACACGACGTCGTCATCGTCGACGATTTCAGCAACGCCAAGCCGGCCGTCGTCGGCCGGCTCGAGGCACTGACCGACCGTTCCATCCCCGTCCACGCCTTCGACCTCGCCGACGTCGACAAGACCGAACACTTCTTCGCCCACGAGGACATCGACGCGGTCATCCACTTCGCGGGGTTCAAGGCGGTAGGCGAGTCGGTGGCCAAGCCGCTCGACTATTACCAGAACAACCTCGGCACCACGTTCGCCCTGCTCCGCGCGATGGAGCGCCACGACGTGCACACGCTGGTGTTCTCGTCGTCGGCAACGGTCTACGGCGCCGAGCCACAGTTGCCGATGACCGAGGACCTACCCACGTCGGCGACCAACCCGTACGGCTGGACCAAGGTGATGATCGAGCAGATCCTGCGCGATGTCGCCGCCAGTTCGGACGTGTGGCGCATCGCGGCACTGCGGTACTTCAATCCGGTGGGCGCGCATCCGAGCGGGCAGATCGGCGAGGACCCGTCGGGCATTCCGAACAACCTGATGCCGTTCGTCGCGCAGGTCGCGGTCGGCCGGCGCGAGAAGCTGGCGGTCTTCGGCAACGACTACGACACCCCCGACGGCACCGGCGTGCGCGACTACATCCACGTCGACGACCTGGCCGCCGGCCACGTCGCGGCCCTCGACCGCATCAGCACCGGCGAGACCGGCATGTCGACCTGGAATCTCGGTACGGGGCAAGGTGTTTCCGTCTTGGAGGTCGTGCACGCGTTCGAGAAGGCCAGTGGGCGCCCCATCCCCTACGAGGTCGCCCCGCGGCGGGCCGGCGACATCGCCGCGTCCTACGCCGATCCGACCCGGGCGAACGACGACCTGAACTGGCACGCCGCCAAGACAATCGACGACATGTGCGCCGACACCTGGCGCTGGCAGTCGGGCAACCCGAAGGGCTACCCGGACGCCTGACTCGAACCGGCAGGTCCTCGGGCCGGCGCGTGCGGATCGTCGGGATCGACGATCGAGTCGGTGACCCAGCCGATGTAGCGCCGCGCCGAACTGTCCACCACGTCCCGGGCGTTCTCGGCCACGACGACACCGAACGCGTCGTAGAGCCGGTCGAACCGAAGTTCGTTCACCCGGTCGACGATGTGGCGGACGAGCCGCGGTGACAGCGGGATCATGTTCGGGTAGCTGCGCATGAAGGTCACCATGCCGGATTGCATCACGCCCTTGATGGTGTCGCCGGTCAGCACCGCACCCCGGCCGTCGGCGGCGTCGGGAAGGTGTAGCACCGCGCTGCCGGGGAAATGACCGCCGCACTGGACGAGTCGCACCCCGCCGAGGACTTCGGTGGTGTCCGACCAGAAGCGCACGACGGGGTCGGGTCGGGTGACCCATCGCCGGTCGGAGTCGTTGTAGTACACCGGAACTCGACCGAATCGATGACTGAGCGAGACGCTCGCGCCCACCAGATGGGGGTGACTCGCGGCGATGGCGGCGACCCCGCCGTGCTGCTCCAGCCAGTCGACGAGGGACGGCCCGAGGAAACCCGGCGGTTCCCAGAGGATGTTCCCGTCGGGAGTCGCGACGAGCAGGGCACGCTGCCCGATCCCCACGGAGGGTTGCACCGTCAGCGCGGTCAGACCGGGCTCCAGTTCGTGGGCGGTCAGCGCGTTGTCGGCGGTCTCGTCGAGCGGAGTCCAGCTGGGACCGCTGACCGGAAGCCACTGCCGGTCGTCGTCGCAGATCGGGCACATCGCGGGCGGCGTCTCGCCCGGCGGGAACTCGTTGGCGCAGAAGACACACATCCAGGGCCGCATGTCCCGACGCTAGCCCGTGCCCGCTCGTCGAACGGGGTGAATGGCCGCCCTCGCTCCGTGAGGTGCGAGACGCGACCCCACTGCTCCCCGAGGAGCGAGACGCGGCCCCACTGCTCCCTAATCCTAAAGAAGCGACCCCATTGCTCCCTGAGGTGTGAGGAGCGATAGCGACGAGCCACGAAGGGCCTGGTGAGACACGTTGCGGAGCCCTTCGTGGCTCGCTTCGCTCGCACCTCAGGGAGCATGAGTTCAGTCGCCCAGGATTGGTCTTCCGTGGCCCACGACGGCCGCCGAGCCGCAGTTACTGAGGAGCGGAGACACTCAGGGCGCGGGCGGCGGCGGGTAGACGAGGTCGTTGACGCGGTAGACCACCGCGTCGCCGCGGCGGAACACCTCGGTCAATCCGGGAGCGCCGTTCTGACGCAACGCCAGGAAGGGGTCGCCCTGGTGACCACGGGCGGGGTCGGGCATGCCGCGCTGGAACTCCCAGTAACTCGGCGGCGAGTCGATCACGTAGTGCACGTTCATGTCTCGCACGATCTGGTCGATGTCCGGGTCGGCGCCGATCTCCGACACACCCCAGAACAGGTCGCGCTGCCGCTCGGAGAACTCGTTGGCCCGGTAGAAGGGGAACATCGGGGTGACCCCGGTGACCGGGTACAGCCAGCCGGTGCCCTGGTCGAGGTTGTTGAGGACGAGGACGTCCTGGGCGTCGGGTTGCGCGGCGAGCCACTCGTAGGCGGCGAGATCGTCGGGCCCGACATACTTGCCGCCCCGCTCCTTCGACGCGATCTGCGCGTTCGGCGGATAACGCACGACGGCGGCGCCGGCGATCAGCCCCAGCAACACCACGTATGTCGCGGCCACCACCCAGCGCGCCTTCCCCGAAGTCGCCTCGGCCTTCTCCTGACCGTCGGCCGGTTCCGACGCCACGCGGCGTCGGACCAGACCTGCGACGCCGAGCGCGAGAACCCCGATCGCGACGCCTGCCGCCGCGGCCGAGAGGATCGCGACCACGAACGTGAGCCGGTGGGGTGAGTTGTAGAAGTAGCCGCCGATCGCCCCGAGCGGGTAGGACAGCGGCCCCAGGGACACCATCGCGTTGGCGGTCACCAGGGCGAACACGAACCATGCGACCAGGCCGGCCCAGCATCGCAGCCATACGAGCGCGATCAGCCCGAGCAGGGTGACGACGATCAGCGGCCACACCGGGAAGTGGTCGAGCTCGAGCGGGATCGTCCCGTTGAACGCGCCCTTGACGAGCCCGTCGAGAACGCCGATCGTCTCCTCACGGAAGTCGAAGAACGGGAGTTCGTTGGTGTCGGCGACCCGGATGGTGCCCAGGACGACCGGTGCGATGAGGACCAGCGTCACCACCGCCGTGACGGCCAGCGTCGCGAGATCGCGCAGGCGACCGGCGACCGGACGCCACAGACCCTCGCACAGCCACCAGAGGCCGACGATCACGCCGACGACGATCAGGCCGGAGGGGTGGGTGGCGGTCACACCGGCCACGGCCAGCGCGGCCGGCAGCACACGCGATCTGTCCGACACCACGCTCATCACGAGGACGGCGGCGACCGGCGCCAGGCTCACGCCGACCGCGTTCGGCACCGAGGTCAGCTGGACCTCGACGTAGGGCAGGGACGGGAACAGCGCGCTCAGCGCACCCGCTGTACCGGCGATGAGAGCCGACGAGTCGACGTCGTAGCGGTGCCGCGCGAACCAGTAGGCCAGCGACGCGACACCGAGCGGAACGGTGATCGCCAGCACGGCGGGCGAATACGTGTTGTAGAGCTCGACCGGGTCGGTACCGGTCAGCGGGAACAGCAACGCACCCAGCGCATGCCAGGTGTTCGGGTAGTAGTTGAACCCCTGGGTGTCGTAGTTCATCAGCTCGCCCATCCGCATGGCCGAGCCGACGCCCGTCTCGTGGATCCAGCGCAGCGAACTGGCGTGCCACAACGAATCCCACACCTGCGAGATGTTGCCGAGACCGGCGAATGCGGTCGTCGCGATCGGCCGGATACAGGTGACGGCGATGACGAGTCCACCGAGTCCGAGCCCGGCGGCGACCCTCACCACCGCGGTCCGTCCCACGCGGGATTCGCCGTCGGCGTCGGGTACCGGCGCCAGCCGCTGACCCCAGCGGGTGAGCAGCAGTGCCGAGTAGACCCAGGCACCGCCGACCGCGAAGACCAGACCCACCAGGGCCGAGACGGCATTCCACTCGAAGCCGACGACGGAGTACAGCACCGTCAGGATCGAGACCAGGGCGAACGTGATGGGCGGACCGGCGGCCAGCGCGACCGGCCACGGGAGGTTCATCCGTCGGCCGACGAACGCGCCGGGCAGGATGAGCACGAGCGCGGTCACGACGACGACCCATGCTCCCAGCATCATCGTCTGCGCCTTTCCACACTCGCCCGCTGCACTCCCCGTCGCACCGCGGTGTCACTGCGCGGTGCCTGATCAAACTCTCAGCAGGTTACCGGGTGGTCGATCGACGACGCGTCACCGTGTGCGGGCGGCCCCGGCGGCCGAGCCTGCCATTGCGGCGGTACCGGGTTCGTCGACGGGCGCACCGTGGCGACGATGTCCGAGCAGAGCGACGATCAGGCTCATCATCGCGGCGACGGCGCCGAAGCCGAACATGACCGGGTAGGTGATCGCCGGCCAGCTCTCCGAGATCCAGGCCAGAACCGCCGGAACCCCGAAGCCGAGGTAGGTCACGCCGTAGAACACGGCCGTGAGCCCGGCGAGGTCGTCGGGTCCGGCGATGCGCTGCACCTCCAGCAGGCCGACGATCATCGCCATGCCGTATCCGCAGCCGAGCAGCGTCGACGCCAGGAGCGCGACCCATACGGTCAGCACGTGTGCCGCCACGGCCGCGAGGACCATTCCGGCCACGAGCACCACGAAGGCGACGACGACACCGCGGAGACTCCCCGGCCGGTTGATCCGCCGACCCAACGACTGGATGCCGAAACCGGCGGACAGGCCGAGGACGCAGCACAGGCCGGCGAACGCGATCGGCGCTCCCGCGGTGCGGGCGGACATGAGGGCGGGGACGATCGCGTAACCCGATGCGGCGGCACCGAAAACCCAGGGCGCCAGTGGCAGCACGACGAACAGGAAACGACAATGGCCCGCGGACGGGATGCGCAGGTCGTCACGCAGACGCCCCGGCGAGTCTTGTCTGGGACGTGTCTCCGGCACCAGCACGATCAGGTTCGTCGCGACGACCGCGACGACGATGTTGATCAGGTACGGCAGCACATGCGGCCACGGCCCCCACTGCGCGAGCACCCCGGCCACCCCGGCGCCGACGCCGAAGCCGGCGGTGAGACTCATGGCCGCGCGACCGGCGCCGGCACCCGTCTGCGCACCGTCTCGGTCGGAGAGTTCCTTGATCCAACTCCCGCCCACGGCCATCGAGAGACCCAGCGCGATGCCGCTGCACACCCGCCCGGCGGTCAGCAGTGCCACCGACTCCGAGCCCGCGGCCAGCAGTCCCGAGCCGACCGCCGCGAACAGCGGGGCGGGCAGCATGAGTGGCCGTCGGCCCAGCCGATCCGACAACGGGCCGCCGATCAGCAGGGCGGGCACGATGCCCAGGACGTAGGCGAAGAGCAACGCGTCGACGACGACCGGCGACATGTCGGTGATCTGCCGGTACATGACCAGCAGCGGCGTGAATTCGTTGCCGCCCCACGCGGTGGCGAACACGGCGAGCGCGACGGCGGGCCATCCGAAGCGCGCGCGGTCGGCGCTCATGCCGGTGCCCCGGGGAGGTCGTGCCCGGGTAGATCGTGAACCGCGACGAGGTGGCCGGCGAGCAGGGTGTCGAAACGTTCGGCGTCGGCGGACTCGATCGCGTCGAGGAGCGCGCGGTGGTCGTCGAGGATTCGGGCCGCGACACTCGCGTCCCGGTGCACCGACGCCGTCGTCATCCGTCGATGCCGCTCCCCGAGCGTGGTGTAGAAGCCGGACAGCAATGCGTTGTCGCCGGCGGCGGCGATGAGCTGATGGAACTCGGCGTCGATGCGGGAGAACTCTCGGATGTCCGAGGCGTCGGACCGACGATGGGCGTCGAGGTTGGCGCGCAGACTCCGCACGAGTCCGGCCACCGCGCCCGGCCGGCCGACGACCGCACGCACCGCGTGCCGTTCGAGGAGCAGGCGTGCGTCCACGACGTCGCGGATCTCGCGCTCACCGATGGGGACCACGAGGGCTCCCCGTTTCGGGTAGAGACGCATCCAGCCTTCGGTCTCCAACCGCAGGAACGCCTCGCGCACCGGAGTACGGCTCACCGAGCACTTCGCGGCGATCTCACCCTCGCTGATCAGCTCACCGCCGGCGATCGCGTTTGTGAGAATTTGCTCCTTGACCTCGACATA
Source organism: Gordonia sp. BP-119 (assembly GCF_016924115.1). Lineage (NCBI taxonomy): Bacteria > Bacillati > Actinomycetota > Actinomycetes > Mycobacteriales > Gordoniaceae > Gordonia > Gordonia sp. BP-119. Next base: position 58,818 of record NZ_JAFFZF010000030.1, on the reverse strand, counting down.
TACCCGCTCAGCAGCGGATTCGGACGTCGCATGCAACATAGACACAAGTTGTACCTTATCAATGATCATTGGACACTTCACCTGGGCCGACCCACCTTCCGGAACGATCCCAGACGGTGAGACACTTAATCCGGCCGTAACGAGCGTCACCCCGCTCACACGAGCCCGGCCCGCGTCCGCTGAGCTCACCTGCTCGCGTCGATGCGGATCACTTCTAGCTCGCGGGCAGCGTGGCCGGCGAGACGATGCAACCCGCATTTTCGCGGCTTTTCAGGAGGACCCGTGACGAGCACGGAGGACACACGTATGGGTGAGACCCCCTACACCGAACCCACGATCGCCGACCACCCCATCACCGACGAAGAGATCTTCTTGGCCCACGTCGGCGGCAAGCTCTCGGTGGAGCTGCGCGCACCCATCGACACCCAGCGCGACCTGTCGATCGCCTACACCCCGGGTGTGGCCCAGGTGTCGCGTGCGATCGACACCGATGCGACCCTGGTGAACAAGTACACCTGGACCGATCGCCTGGTCGCAGTGGTGAGCGACGGCTCGGCGGTCCTCGGACTCGGCGACATCGGCCCCCGCGCCTCGCTGCCGGTCATGGAGGGCAAGTCCGCACTGTTCCGCAGCTTCGCCGGACTCAACTCGATCCCCATCGTTCTCGACACCCAGGATCCCGACGAGATCGTCGAGACCCTCATCCGACTCCGCCCGAGCTTCGGCGCCGTGAACCTCGAGGACATCTCCGCGCCGCGCTGCTTCGAGATCGAGCGCCGCGTCATCGAGGCCCTCGACTGCCCGGTCATGCACGACGACCAGCACGGCACCGCGATCGTCGTCCTCGCCGCCCTCAAGGGCGCGACGACCCACCTCGGCCGCGATCTCGCCGGCCTGAAGGTCGTGATCTCCGGCGCCGGTGCCGCGGGTGTCGCGTGCGCGAACATCCTTCTGGCAGTGGGCATCTCCGATGTCGTCGTGTTGGATTCCAAGGGCATCGTGTCTGCGGGACGTGACGGCCTGAACGAGTCGAAGAGCGAACTGGCGTCACGCACCAACCCGCGCGGGCTGACCGGTGGCGCGGTCGAGGCGCTCGCCGGCGCCGACGTCTTCATCGGTGTGTCGGCAGGTCTGATCCCCGAAGAGCTCATCGCGTCGATGAACGACGATTCGATCGTCTTCGCCCTGTCGAACCCCGACCCGGAGATCCATCCGGAGGCCGCCGCCAAGTACGCGGCGATCGTCGCGACCGGGCGCAGCGACTTCCCGAACCAGATCAACAACGTGCTCGCCTTCCCCGGCGTCTTCAAGGGTGCGCTCGACGCCGGTGCACGACGCATCAGCGAGGGCATGAAAATCGCTGCGGCCGAAGCCATCTTCTCGGTCGTCGCCGACGACCTGCGCGCCGACCGCATCGTGCCCAGCCCGCTCGACGACCGGGTCGCCCCGGCGGTCGCGGCCGCCGTCGCCGACGTCGCCCGCGCCGAGGGGCATTGCTCCTAGCCGTAGGGCTTCGATCTCGACTGAAAACCACCCTCCAGGAGGGCGCCGACGGCAATTTGTCGTCGGTCCGCCTGTGGAGGGTGGTTTTCAGCAGTTCGGCGGCGTCACTCACCACCCCGATTGATCAGTAGTTCTGGTCCTGCCAGGTGCACAGGCACACCTCGTTGCCCTCGGCGTCGGCGAGAACCCAGAAGGCCGGGGCGTACTCGTCGGTGAGGAGTTGGCCGCCGGCGGTGATGGCCGACTGCAGGCGCTCGTGAAGTTCGTCGGTCGGGATCCACAGGTCGACGTGCATCCTGCTCCGCTGGGGGCGAGGTTCGTCCATCTGCTGGAACCAAACGCTGGGTAGGCGCCCGGCCGGATCGACGAGGTCGACGGGTTCGCGATCGGCCGCGTCGCCGTAGCCCAGGACGGCTTTCCAGAAGGGCCTGATGGCCGGGATGTCGAGGGCGTCGATGGCGAGGTTGAACTGGGTGACGGGCGCGGACACCGGCTCGAGGCCGAGGTCGGCGGCGATGCCGGTGATCCGGTTCGCCAGCGCGACATCGGCTTCCGTGAGCTGGTGCGCGCTGTGCGTGGTGAGCACGAGATGCACCGTGCCGTAACGCAGATCGATGTCGGGGTGGTGGTTCGCCTCTTCGGCGGCGTCGATGATCTTGGCGACGAACTCGCCGCCCCGCACCATCGATCCGGTGTTGTAGGCGGCGGCGAGTCTGTCGGCGATGACACGCCAGGGATCGGCGACCATCTCGGCGGCCTCGGCGGTGGTGAGCGGTGAGCGAGTGGACCCGGTCATGTCGCCCCATGCTGCCCCGTTCCGGTGGATTGCGAAAGGGGGCGCGCCTCAGTGCCTGTTGGTGGTCGCCGCGGCCAAGGTCGCGATCGCCTGGTGCGTCGCCGGGAGGAACCCGCGGCGCGCCTCCTGGTCCAGGGGGGTGCCGGCGCCGATGACGGGGTCGTAGTCGAGTCCGATCACTCCGCCGACCGCACCGGACACCACGTTGACCAGCATGTCGGCGAGTCCGTCCTGATGGGTGGCCGGTAGTTGGGAGGAGATGACGACGATCGTCTTCTCCAGCACCCCGGCCCGGTCCCATTCGGTGAAGACGACCCGGGCGCGGTTGAGTAAGTCGGGTCTCGCGGCGACGACGAGCACCGGGGTGAGGTTCGGGAGGTCGTCTTCGGCGAGTTCGGGCAGCAACGTGAGCGGATGCGCACCGGCGTCGACGACGGGAACCGCGCCCTGCCGCCACGTCTCGACGACGGCGTCGGTGACCGTCGCCTCCTCGGGCGGAAGCCACAGACCCGTGCCCGACGCCGTGCGCAACAGTTCGGGGTTACCCGACCCGCGGAGCCGCAGCTCGATGTCGCAGTCGTTGCCCGACGCGTCCACCCACCACGAGAGCAGCCCGAGCGTCGACGACGCCCGATGCTCCGCGAGCAGCGCCGAAACAACCGACGTGCCAACGCCTCCCGCTGTCCCGCACACGACGACGGCCCGCTCGGCCCAGGCCTGCGGGTCGCCGTCGCGTGGTGTGGTCGGGTTGGTCATGTGGATTCAGGGAACGAGCATGTAGATGGTCGAACCGTAGCCGGAAGGGACTCGAACAGGACTATTGGGCGAAAACCCACCGAACCCAAGGCTGACTGGACCTGAGCCGGTGTTGATCTCCCAAACCTTCTTCTCGCCCGGACGCGGGCCGAGCGTTGCGGTAACCCATTTTTCCAGGTTGTAACCCCGCACGCTGGTGTAGTAGTTCCCAAACAGCACTCGGCAATTCGGATTACGTTTCCAACTCGCCCCAGCCCCGGTGAACCCGTGCGACCGCACCGTGACCCTGACTACACCCCGCTTACCCTTCGGCGCATCCACAGTCGCGTTGACCGCACCCCGGCAGTAGGAGTGGTCGCCGAATATCCCGAAGTTGTAGCCGGTAGTCGAAACTTGGGGAATCGGAGCCGCGGACGCCTGACCGACGCCCGCCATGCACAAGGCGCCAACGATAAGTCCGACAAAAATAGTCGCGAGTAATCGCTTCATTTGATCCCTCTTTACCTTCTGCGGGCGCTCAGTTACGGGACCAACAGGTAGAAACCCGCCCCGTATGACTGGGGTGAGGCGATCGGGCTGTTAGCCGAGTAGGCAGTTACGCCGAATACGACCACACCCGAACCCGTATGAACGTCCCAAGTCTTGCTCTCACCGCGTCGCGGCCCGAAGCCAGCTCTTACCCACTTCTGAATGTTGAGTCCTCGACCGCTTGTGTACGTTGTCGCGAAGAGGACTCGACACCTCGGATTCTTCCTCCATCCCGGGCCGTCGCCTGTGAACCCGTGCGACCGTGCAGTTACTCGAACCACGCCGGGCTTCCCTGCCGGCGCATCGAGACCGATGTTGACAGCTCCGCGGCAGAAGGAGTGGTCACCAAAGGTGCCGAAATTGTTCCCGGTCGTTGATAGCTGGGGAATAGGGGCTGCGGTTGAGTGACCACCGCCAGCAACCGTAGCGATACTTGCCAAGACAAGCACGACCATAAAGACCATGAGTTTATTCATTCGTCCCTCACTATTCGATTCGGATCAAAAATTGGAAGTGGCCCCGCGTCGGTGCGCCACCCATCTGTGAGCACGCACCGAATATCTTGTCGGCGCGGTGCGGCGTACTAGATCGTCAGTTTTCGCTGGGTTCGTCAAGGAACCAGCATGTAGTACGACACGCCCACCGACTGCCTCAGACGAATCGGGTTGTTACGGGCATACGTCGACACCAGAAACTCGACCACTCCCGACCCAGTCCTGACCTCGTGAACCACCTTCTGCCCACGCCTCGGACCAAAATTGGCATTGAAGAAGTTCCATTGCGCGTACCCAATCGCACTGGTGTGCACCGTGCCGACCAACAGCTTGCACACCGGATTCCGCTTCCAACTCGGCCCCTGGCCGGTAAATCCGCGAGACGTGAGCGAGACGCGGACAACTCCCGGCTCCCTGGGCGCTGCGGTGAGACTGACGTGTAGTACACCGTTGCAGAATGAATGGTTGCCCACCGTAGCAAATTGGTTGCCGCTGACCGAGATTCTCTGCAGTTCGGGCGCCGCGTTGACATCTCCTGGACCAGCGATCACCCCGGTCAGCGCTGCTACAGCCACCGTCAGTGCAACTGCAATACGTCTTGACATCAAAAACTCAACTCACTTCGTAAGCTACGGGACCAACATGTAGTGCGACACTCCGTAGGACTGCATGACGCGAACGGGGTTGTTGCGCGCATACGAGACGGCCTGGAACTGAACAAGACCGGACCCGGTCCTGATGTCGTGGACCACCTTCTGTCCGCGGCGCGGTCCAAAATCGGCGTTAAAGAAGTTCCATTTGGCATACGCCTCGATGCTCGTATGCACTGTGCCGATCAGAAGCTTACACACCGGCTTCCGCTTCCAACTCGGACCGTTTCCTGTGAAGCCAGAAGACGTGAGGGTGACCCGGACGACCCCGGGCTTGGATGGGGCGGCAGTCAAGCCCACGTGCAGGACTCCTCTGCAGTAGGAATGATCGCCAAAGGTTCCCATGGTGTCGCCGGTAATACCTATGCGTGGCAACTGTGGTGCAGCATCGCTTTTCCCAACTCCGACGACAACACCCGCGGACACGACGACAAGGCCGATCACTACACACAACAGACGTTTCATATTCAAAGGCCCTTGTTCTCAGTGATGTTCGGCTGAAGAGTTGCCAACCTCAGCCGGCCACAAGACGTCACTTCCAGGGACCGCGTTCTTCAGGCTGTCGGACTGTGCGCGAGTCCAGTCGCGTACCGACTTCTCAGTCTGCGGGCCGAACACTACATAGGGTGACCGAGCTTGCGCTCCCGACCATTTGAAGGTCGAAGCCCCTATTCTTGCGTCAACGTCGCCACGATGGTTGACGACATAGTCGACGGCTGGCAACCCCGCGCTGCGCGCGCGATCTGCTGTCAGGTGGAATTCAAACTGATTCGGCCCATCAGGCTGCGGGAGCGCGTGCCGTGGACCGTTCTGATTCCATGGCTCATCCGGGTTCGCGCCGGGGTCACCCGCGCCAAGCGCATACGCGAGGGCTCCGCCAGCAGTCCCACCGATGGCGAAACCGACTATTGCGCCTGCAGCGCCAGCCCCGGCACCTCCAACCCCGGCACCGATTAGTGCACCTACACCCGTCTGAAACGGCTGCGGCGGGAACGCGGAGCCGATCAACGCCCCGACTCCCGCACCAACTCCCGCGCCCACAACCGCCGACGGAATACCAAGCGCGACAGCACCAGCCGTACCACCGGCCATGACACCGATGATCGTGGCGGCAGCACGACGCGTCGCCTCGTCCTCAGGAACACCAGCAGAGATCAAACCTTGCGCGATCTTCGCCTCACCATAGGCCGACCACGCATTGATCGAGTTCACATCACGCTTCGACATCCCCTCCGGAATGTCGGTGACGAAGTTGCCCACACGGATCTTCTCCGGCGGCGGCGCGATCGGCCGAACCGGCGGAGCAACCCGCGGAGCCACCCGATTGTTGATCAACGGAGTGTAGGGCTCGTCATACGAATACGACCCAGGCGCGGTGTACGCCTGATAAGGCGCCTCCACCGGCGGCCCCGGAATACTGCCCGGCCCCGGAACCACGACCGGCTCGACCGTGGCCTCAGCACCGGCACCACCATCCGGCGACACATCGCTCGGACTCGTGCCACCCTGCCCCGGCGCCGTGTCACCCGGACTCGTGCCCCCCTGCTCCGGCACCGCAAACGCCGCTCCCGCGCCCGCAGTGATCGACGCTGCGACCACCGCCGATGTCAGCGACAGCAATGGACCACTCGGCACCCGACGCTTCCGGTGCCGACCCCGACTATGACTCATTACTCGACTACCTCTCTGGTGCGCCCACGGCGGGCGAGATCTCACTCAACTGATCGAATGGACTGGATGTAGGACCTTCCGCCGATGGTCGTCGTGCGGATGACCTGGCGGTAGGTGATGGGCGCCGCGTCGGGCTGCAGTTCGGTGAGCACCACCGAGTACTCGCCCGGGCCGCGCTCGGCGACCGTCAGACAGTGCCGGGTACCGATGGGACGCTGGTTGATGTACTGCTGCATCACGTACTCGGAGGCCACCGCGCCCGGCGCCGCGACCGCCCGTGCCGCCCTCGCCGAGCGCAGAACGTAGTAGGCGTGGTTGAAGGCGCGGATCGCGCCGGCGCCGGACTCTTGATCACCGGCATCGTCGCCGTCGGACACCGTCGTCCCCGCCCCCACCGGGCGTTGCGTACAGGCGGGCTCGCTCGCCACAGCGGACGTGGATGGCAACAGCGAATCAGAGGCGTCAGCGGTGGACGTCGATGCCGTCGTCGATTCGGACTCGCCGCCGCGCGTCAGGACCACACCCAAGGCTGTGGCGACAATCACAAGAATCGCTGCTGCCGCACCTGCGATTCGCAGTGGCGAACCGAGACGTGCGGGCGTCTCACCGCGTGCGGCCGATCCGCTCTTCCGCTTCGCACGGACCGACTTCTCCGCCTCCGCCAGGAACGCGTCGAGCTCCGACGCCGGGCGAGGCGCGACGACCTGCGGTACGGCGACCACCGGGCGGATCGGCTCCTCGAGCTGTGGAAGTGGACGCTCGAGAACAGCCACCACGGACGGCTGCGGGGCCACCTGAGCTGGGCCGACGGAGCGGTATCGGGCCAGGTGAGCGGCCAGATCGGCGGCTGGCGTCGCGTCGGAAGCGGGCGACGGCGGGACGTCGGGGAACCACAGTGCGGAAGCGCGCGGCGGCACCAAAGATCCCTCCCCCCGGCCGGTGATCATGTCGTCGTGAAGTTGCGCTCAACGACGGCACGACGCAGGGGGTCCCCCGATGACGTCGGCATATGCCGTCGCTGACCTCGGGACACCCTACAACAGCTCTCAGGACCTTCTCAGCTGTCATCCACAGGGGTGACAGGCGATCCTGCGCTGCGAATTCATGCACACAGATGTCGCGCTGACTAGGGTCGCGAGTGTGCTTCTCACGGCCGCAGTCGCCCGCGGGGTCGCGGACGGAACCGTCGACCTCGCCTTCCGGCGATGGGGCCATCCGCGCATACATCCCGGCTCGATCTTCATCGCGCTGACTCACGTCATCGAGGTGACGTCGCTGGAACGCGTCGACCCCGAGCGGATCACGCGCGACGAGGCGCGGCGTGCAGGATACGACGATGCCGACGCCGTCCGGGCCGCCCTCTGCGTCAACGTCCACAATCCGACCTACCGCATCGGACTGCAGTGCATCGGCGAGGACCCACGGATCGCCCTGCGCGCCGACGATGATCTCGCGGACGCGGACGTGGACGAGATCCGAACCCGCCTCGACCGGATGGACTCCCGGTCCAAGAACGGTCCATGGACCCGAGAAACCCTCGACCTCATCGCGCGCCGCCCGGGCGTGGTGTCGACCGACCTCGCGGCTGAACTCGGCAGGGACCGAGCAGGATTGAAGCAGGACATCGCCAAGCTCAAGAAGCTCGGGCTGACCGACAGCCTCGTCGTCGGGTACGAACTGTCGCCGCGCGGCGTCGAGTTCCGGCGACGCGACCGCGACTGAGGTCACCGAACATCCGACGACGACATGTCGACGTGGGCATCATCAATTCATGCCCAGCGCACACCCGGCCCGTCACCTGCTGCGCGCCAAGGATCTCGCGGACGTGCGATTCGCCGAGCCGCTGACGGTCGACGACATGGCCGCCGCGGCGAAACTGTCCCGCGCCCACTTCTCGCGGGCCTTCGCAGCCGCATACGGACAGTCGCCACACGCGTATCTGCAGACTCGACGACTGGAACGGGCAGCGGCCATGCTGCGAACGACAGACCGTACCGTCGCCGACATCTGCATGGCGGCGGGTCTTTCCAGTGTCGGTTCGTTCACCACGAGCTTCACTCGCGCATTCGGCAAGACGCCGACCGCATATCGGGATTCGTTCCCACCCGCTTCCACGTACGCACAGATACCGGCGTGCGTTCTGCGCGTCTACTCGCGCCCGGCGCCGACGAGCCGGACCGAGCAATCCCCGGAAAGGGAAGCAACACGCGACGAGGCCAGGTGAGGACAGCACACGGGGAGAAGACCCCGACGGCCGCAGCGACTTACGTTGATCTCACACCGCAACATCCCTCAAGCGAAGGAAGACAACATGATTCGCATCGCCAGCGCCGAGTTCACCGAGACACCCGAAGAACGGCCGTACGGCATCGACGCGGGTTTCCGCGACCCGTCGGGAAACAGTGTTCGCCTGACGCAACTGGCCGAGGTACTCGCCTAGACCGCCCGGCGTTCCGGCAATCGCGGGTCGCGTCGCCGCGTCGTCGGCGACAATCCGACCATGAACAGCATCCGATCCGGAGTCACGGCGGCTGTGCTCGCGCTAGCCGCCGCAGGTTTGTGCCTCGTGGCCGGAAGCGCGAACGCCGCGCCGTTCCCGGTGATCACGGATGCGCCGACCGCCATCGCCACTCGCTACCTGAGTCCGGCATCGGAGTCGCCCGCCGGCGCCAACCGCTTCGGCTGCCGCGACCGGGACGGACGCAATCCGGTCGTGCTATTGCACGCGACCGCCATGAACCAGAGCGCCAACTGGGCGTATCTCGCGCCGACCCTGGCCAACGCGGGGTACTGCGTGTTCAGCCTGACCTACGGCCAGACGAGCTGGAGCGGCAACACCGGCGGCCTGGGCAACAAGGAGCAGTCCGCCCGTGTGGTCCCGGCTTTCGTCGGACGGGTTCTGGCTGCCACCGGTGCCCAGAAGGTCGATGTCGTCGGCCACAGCCAGGGCGGCGCGATCGCACAGCTCGTCACCCAATTGCCCGGACGCGCCGAACAGGTGGGCACGATCGTCGGGCTGTCCGCGTCGAACCGGGGATACTCCCGCGTCGGGTCGATCACCGACCGCCTACCGGCCCGTGCCCCCGGTCAGAGCTACTGGGGTCCGACGCATCGCTCGATCCGATACGTGAACCTCGCGACGCGATTCGACGAGATCTCGACGCCGTACACCGTGACCTTGATGCCGCCCGGCCCCAACATCACCAACACGGTGATCCAGGACGTGTGCCCGGCGTCGAAGATCGGTCACGTCGGGATGGCCTACTCCCCGACCGTCGCTGCGCTCGTCCGCAACGCACTCGATCCGCAGCGTCGGGTGCCGGTCGTCTGCGGTTCCGACTTCCCGGGTTGACCTGGGCCCTCTGGCTTCGACGACCCGAGTTTTGTTCGATCCCCGACCCTCGCTAGACTCGTCTGCGCTGCCTCGCGTAGCACGCCGCCCTAGCTCAGTCGGTAGAGCAATTCACTCGTAATGAATAGGTCAGGGGTTCGATTCCCCTGGGCGGCTCCACCACAAAAACCAGGTGAGGCGCAGTTTCTGAGCGTCGCCTCATCGCCAGTCTCAACACAAGCGTGGCTGTCAGCACACACAGAGCACACACACCGCCTAATGCTCGGCGTATCCATACATCTCGGTTGACGGTCAACCTTGGAGCTTTGCGACGGTCAACCTTGGAGCTTTGCGTTAGCATCAGCGGGTGACCACCCGGAAAGCGCATGGGCGATAGTTGGCCGTCGGTGCGCGCGGCAGACCTGGTCCGCATCATCGAACGACATTGCGGGCCACCGATTCGACAGCGCGGCTCACACCGCAGGTACAAGGGCAATGACGCCGAGTTCACGTTCGCATACCATGACAGTGTGGAGATAACCGGGAACATCGTTCGGCGTGTCTTGGTTAGCAACGTTGGGTTGTCCGCGCGAGAGGCACGAGGAGAGGTGAGCTGATGACTAATGACGCTCAGGTGGTCGTGTACCGCTCTTGCATGTCCGGTGGGCCGCAGTGGCAGTTCTATTCAATGCCGGAGAGCATCGTAGGGGGTGCCCACGACCTCGAAGACGCGCGCCAGCAGTACCGCGACGCGCTAGCCTTCTCGCTTGACGTTCCGGACAGCCAACTACCAGAGATCCGTGAATTGGTGGAGCACGAGACTGTCAAGGGCACCGGCATTTGGGTGCGCGGCGGGCTCGACGCTCCGACGTATGACAACGCGCTCAAGTTCTTGACCCGGTACGTGGAGAGCCAGCCTTCCGACGAAGTCGAATGGTTCTTTGAGCAGCCAGCGGCGAGCGGCGACGTAATTATCGTTCCCGTCGAGTTCGACGACACGTTGCGGATCATCACGTCTCAGATGACACCGTTTGATTCAGTTTGGGTTGTCGCGCAGGGCAAAGACCCCGATGGACACGACATGCTCGCATGGCTAGCCATCGGCGGTAGCGACGCAGCTCCGGCGGCTGACGACGGGGTCAACCTCGCTGATCTCGGATTGACACCAGATAGCCCGATGGTCGACGTGTTCCACCGCGTGATCGAGAATAGCGAACGCCAACACTCGCGGGGGAAGTACGCACTCGCGACGGTCTAGCGCCACCGCCGGTTTGATCCCTTGCGCGGCAACGTAATTCGGTTGCATAGCGGCTAGTTCAGACCGTCAGAGCGCCCCTGAGGGCCGCGATCCCCTGTTCAGGGCTTATTTTGGCGCTTTAAAGCCCCCGCACGCGGCCCACCGTGGCACAGCCCCGACTACACTCAGCCCAGCCAAGCACGTGGCCGTGAGCAGATGTTGGACCGGTTGTCTGGGACCTGCCAGACGAACCGCACCCTTCGACGCAATTTAGTGCCGTAGCGTTCGCGTCACGCGTCCTGACGTTCGACGAGTCGGCGTGTGTCGGCGTTGTATGTGTAGTGGACGATCTCACCCGAGATAATAAGCTCGATTGCTTGGTCGATGACGTTACGCGGCACAATGAACCATTCGGACGGTTCGTAGTCGCGGCCCGTCTTGTCGACCTGTGTGAGGTCCAGACGCACGTCGGCGAACACACGATGGAGGAGATTCTCCAGCGCTGAGACACGCGTGTTGTATATGCGGTAGGTCGCGACAACCTCGACCGGCGCCATCAAGTAGGTAGGTGACTTGTCTGCGTTCTTGATCCTGGCCTCGACAGGTCCGCGTGAAAAGCCGATCTTGTGCAGATCAGCGATGCCAGAAATCTGCGGATCGGTGCTGCGAGAACGCAAGACGTAGATGTAGCCGCTGACCTCGTCGTCGGTGAGGATCTCTGGCTGCTCCCGCGCCACGACGATCTGACCGTCCTCATCTGCCAGCCTGATCCCCAAGGATTGCCTGTACATCCGCGACTCGGTGCCGTTCTCAAAGACGCAGCGAAGGCGCTCGCGCTTGTTCTCGCGAACCGTCGATTTCTTGTATTCGGTCTCCCCGACCTCAGCGACGAAGAGCATCACACCATTGAGCACGAAGAACGCACCTGGAACGATGTGTGTGAGTCCCGGATATGGCAACAACTGGCTCGCGCCTTCGCGCAACTCTGCGTGCTTCTGCTGGAATATCGGAGCGAACTCGGCGAAGTCCTCAGCGGGTCGACGACGGGCCACCTCCTCAGTCTCGAAGCGCTGCTTACGGACCGGAAGACTCGAAACGTCCAGGATGCCAGTGTCATCGCCCAGCAAGTCGAGAGAATCGTGCTCCAGCAGCTCATCGATCGAACCAGGTGCCTCGGGGACGTCGAGTAGTCCGAACTCGTCAAGGTGTGTGAGCGCTTGGACTTTGTTGTCATCCGCCAGGATGCCGTCCAGACGTGCGCCGAGCTTGCGTTCAGCGATCTCCCGTGTGGTCGGGCTCGGGAGCCGGCCGTGGGTGCGGCGGAACTCGACGATCTCCAGGAACGCCCGCTCCAACCGATCGCTGGAGGTGACCTTCTTCGGCTTCTCGGGCATGTCCAGCAGCCCGTCGACGTCGGAGTCGAGTAGTCGCTCCCACTCAATCTGGCTCATCGCATACCTTCAGACTGCACTGAGCTTTCCGAAGAGTGTGATCGCTGGCCGTCGGTGATACCTGCACATGGCTCGTTGCCGCTATGGATATCCCTGAGTACCTCAGCATGTCGCCGTTCTGTGACGCAATCAGCGTCAACCTCTGGACTTCTGCCGTTCCGCTTCGCCCACTTCCTAGCCTTCTCGACCAAGAGCTCACGCTCGCCTTGCGCGAGTGAATCCATCCTCCCGCTAAGTTCGACCGTCGAAACCTCTCCTCGTCGTAGCGCCGCGGCAAGCAGCTTCGCCCGAGCCCTGCGTTCTTCGGACTTACTACACTCGCGGTAGTCCACGAAACAATGGCCTGGGCACCGCACGTGATCCCCAGGAGACGGGCATTCCGAATCATCCACTGCCTGAAGGTCTGCGTTCGCTACTTCTTCTGTCGAGCAAGCGAAGACCGCCAAGGAGTCGGAGTTGGCATAGATCTGATGCCAGTCACGTGCTCCCTGCGCACTCGCAATCGCCGATCGAGCATAGCTTGGCATACCGCGGTCTCGATCACTGGGACCGAACGCGTAACTGCGAGGTTTCTTGGTTTCAGCGTCCCACAAATGGGCGGGTATCTGTCGGTAAACAAGCTCTTCTGAAGATTCCATCAGATTCTCGCAATCACGAACTGCCGAATGTTCAACCATTGATTACCTCCTGTATGAGTTCCAATGCCCGGTCAGAAAATTCGGTCTCTTCTTCCCTGCAAGCGTTGGACTCTATGACGAGATCGAAAAAGCTGAACTTTCCAGCCGGGGATATCTCAAAACTGGTGACCCGTTCGCCATTTGCCCACTCGATATGCACGCCGCCATCATTCATTGGAAAAATCGAAGCTTCGGGAATCGAGGGTGAGTCCTCGACGAATTTAATTAGTTCCGCAGCAGCATGGATCGCCACTTCTGTCACCTTGCGGCCGTCGCCATCGGGATTCCACCCCTCGACTAGTTCGGAAATCTGCCTGAGCCTTCTCCATGGACCGCCACCAGCGGACTCGTAGTTTCCACCCGATTCATTGGACGGCGACCGATCCCCACTCGATGAAACTGTCCCAGAGGACGAACCGCCAATGTTCTGTTTGTCGCGGTCCGCCTTGAGTCGCTGTGCTTGTCGCTGCAGGAGCAGTAATGCTTCCGCATAGCGCTTCTCCGTAGGGTCCGTGGAACGCACGTCGGGGCGACGACCGTTCACCGTGTGCCAGCGCTGGATCTTAGGCCACAACGCTAGTGCTTCGTCCTCGCTGATCTCGACCCGTGTACTGGTGATCGCGTCGGAAATGATCTTTAGCACCGACGGAGTCACCGACTTCGACATCACCTCGAACGCCCGCTGGAACGGGTTGACCGTGTCGATCAGGTTGATGCTGACGTCATCGATGTTCACGAACGTGTCGGCCATCTTGATGAACCTCTTGTCACCGACCTCGCGAACCTCGCCGTTCTTGATCACCGAGTCCACCACGACCTGCTGGCGGACCTCCTCGACCTGCTCATCTGTCAGGTCCGGGTATCGATCCCGGATGATCTTCGGGATCAGAACCTTGTTCGTGGTCTCCGGGTCAACGCTGCCGGCCGCAGCTTTGGCAAACGTCTCGTCCTGCAAAATGTTGGCCTTCAGGTCGTTCAGGTCGGTCTCGACGATCTGCTTGACTCGCTCGCTCGACGGCTCCTTGAAGCCCTTGATCTTGATCGTGCCCGGCTCAGGCGCGTCGTCGTTGCCGCGTTTGGCCTTGAAGTTGAAGTTCGGTGCCAGTACCTGCTCCATCAGCAGCGACGCCGTAATCGCCTTGAGCATGTTGTTCACCGACACCGTCACCTCACCCCGCTCAGCGTCGGGCTCAGCCAGCAGGTTCGTGAACTGCGCATGCGTCTTACCAGGGCTATCGCGGGTGACCCGGCCAATGATCTGGATGATCTCGGTCAGCGACGCCCGATACCCGACGGTCAGCGCGTGCTCGGCGAACGGCCAGTCGAAACCCTCCTTCGCCATACCCAGCGCGATGATGATGTCCACCCCGTCGCGGTCCTTCGCTGCGACCGTCGACAGATAGTGCAGGGTGTCGGCGCGCTTCTTCTGATCGGCGTCGTCGACGAGATCAGCCACCCGCAGCACCTCGCCCGTGTCTTTGCGCCGGATACGAATGATCCCGGTATCTGGCTCGGTGTCGATCACGTCACCGATGGTGTCGATGATGAACCCGACCTCTTCGATCTTGTCCTTGGTCGACTCACCCGAGTTCACATTCGGGATGTGCACGATCGTCTTCTTGTCCAGGTCAAGCACTTCGCCGATCGCCTCGGTGTACCGGCCCTGATAGAAGTGGTGCCCGATCCCCAGCGACTTCAGATACTGGTAGCCGTTGAGCTGGTCGTAGTAGTTGAACGTCACCGGCGTGAACTGCGCCTCGTCCTCCGACGAGAGCACCGGCACCGAGTCCCCTCGGAAGTACGAGCCGGTCATCGCGACGATGTGCACATCCGAACCGACCATCACCTCCTTCAAAAGGCCTCCCAGGCGGGAGTTCTCAGTATCAGCCGAGACATGGTGGAACTCGTCGATGGCCAGAACGGCGCCGTTGAACTCATCCGGCGCGAGTCGCTCGAACGCGAAACGCAGCGTCGCATGCGTGCACACCAGAATCGGGTCGGTGCTGTTCAGGAAGTCGACGAACGCGTCGACCTTGCCCGCCGACGACCCCGGCGTGCACAGGTTCCGCTCCGGCTTGACCTCCCAATCAGCGAAGAAGCCATGCGAGGTCAGCTTCGTCGTCGAGAACGACGCCCCGATCGAACGCTCCGGGACCGCGACGATCACCTTCTTGCGGCCCTGGTTGTACAGCTTGTCCAAGCCGACGAACATCAACGCCCGTGACTTACCGGAGGCAGGGGGTGCCTTGATCAACAAGTGCTGGGCGTCCCGCTTGGCGAACACCCGCTGCTGCATCTCCCGCATACCCAACGCATCAGTGTTCACCGACGCACCAGTCTGCGCGTATGTCACGTCGACAACGTTCACCGTGCTACTCACTTCTTGCCCCTCCTCGCTGGCTTAGCCGCCTGCTCAGCAGCGGTCATCTCCTCATGCATAGCGAACAGGTCCGACAACCGCTGTTCATCGGTCTCATACCCGCGCTTGGAGTAGATCGAATCCACCAACGCATCAACCTCAGCATGGGCAGCCCGCAGATCACCAGGCATCTTGTCCGGATCATAAAGCTCGGCCAGAGTCTTCTCGCAGTGATACTCACGAACATCCAGCACCCGCAGGGCCGCGATCGTCAACCGCTCCTTGACCTGGTCAGTCAGCGATGGGACAGGAAAGTTGTTGTAAATGATCGTTCCCGAATACCGGTAGTCTGTCTTCATCTTTCCCCCAACTGCTCGGACCCACACCATGTGAGTCCGAGAAGTGAGGAGGGCGAAAGTCCAAGGTTCGACGTCGTAAGCAGCATTCGCCGAATTGGAGATGACAGTTGCTGAGTCAAGGTAACCAATCGGGATGTATTCGCGTCGCTCTGACGATGTTGCTGGAACGATGACCGAGTCAGAGTCCTGGTGCGCCCAAAAGTAGAAGTGGTTCGGCGTCGCCGCCTTTGCCTTCGTGGACTTCTCAGTGCTTCTCTCTCTATGAGCCCGGACGTGTGCGAGGCGACGCTCAATGATCTGGATCTCAGCAGCTTGTTCGAGGGCGTCATCTGGGATGACAAGGCACCATCGTGTCTTGCCCTTAATGAACTCATCTGATCCGCTGAAGCCCTTGATGTATGAAGCGAGCCACGGAGCACGGGTCAGCAGATCATCTCGCTCCGCGTCGCTGAGGATCAGATTTCCGCCGTCATTCGGCATCGAGCCGAACCCGAGTCTTGGCATATCCGACAAAGGGCGACTACGCCTTCCTATCCAGATGTCAGGGGCATCTGCCAAGTACGGATTGATCCGTTGCACTTCGAGACGGATCTCATCCGTAAAAAGGTACTTCGGCGTCGACGATCGCTTGCGCAGTCCAACCACCACGCACGTTACGCCAGCGGCGTTCTTCGCATGGTTCGACCACTTGAATGATGTGTATGCGTACGCGATTTCAAGATCCTCACCGAGGACTTGTGGCCACAGAATTCCGACCTGTTCACCCTGTGTTACGGAGTTGGTGGTCACGAATGCCAACTGAGCAGAGGTTCTACGGATGTACTCTGCGCCCTTGATGATCCAGGCAGACACGTAGTCAAGACTTTTGTATTTCGTGGTCACGGTTGCGAGATCACTTTTTTGTTCGGCGGACTGGTTTCGACTACCCAAGTACGGGGGGTTCCCGAGAACGTAAATCTCTGACGAATCGTCTCTTGGGCAGAAATCAAACCAATCCAGTTTAATCGCATTGTCAGCAATGATCTGACCGGCTTCCTTCAGCGGAATCAGCGGTATCTCAACGCCGAACTTCTCTCTGAACTCACGGTTCATCTGATGCTTAGCGATCCACAGCGACAAGATCGCCACCTCGACGGCGAAGTCGTCGATCTCGATGCCGTAGAAGCTCTCAATATCGATCTTCGACACGGCGTACAGCACTTGGTGTTTGGGGCTCAGGTCTGCAAGTCGTTCGAGGATCGCGTGCTCCAGGCGTCGCAGTTCCTTGTAGGCGATGACCAAGAAGTTCCCCGACCCGCAGGCGGGGTCGAAGACTTTGATCGCGCCGATCCTCTCCAGCAGCTTCTCTAGTCTTCCTACGCTGTTGAAACCGGCGTCAAACTCCTCCTTGAGCTCGTCGAGAAACAGCGGCTCGATGGTCTTCAGAATGTTCGGCACCGACGTGTAGTGCTGCCCGAGGTCCGACCGCTTCCCGGGGGTCACGATCGCCTGAAACATCGACCCGAAGATGTCGGGGTTGATCTCGCTCCAGTCCAGAACTCCCAGGTCGAGCAGCAGTCCACGGGCGGTCTTGGTGAACGCTGGAACCACATGTTGCTTGGTGACCTCGAAAAGTCGGCCGTTGACGTACGGGAACGTGGACAAGTAGCTCGCCTTGTCCTCGGGCTTCTCGGTATCCAAAGCGTTGAACAGATCTGTCAGGAATTCCTGCACGTCCGACCCGTCGGCCTGGGTGTGCGACCCCACCGCGGTGGTGAACTGACCGTCGTCGAAGATCCCGGTGTCTTCGGCGAAGAAGCAGAACAGCAGCCGCGTGAAGAACACGTTCAGGGCATGGCGGCCATGCTGCTCGCCGATGAGGTCCGGGTTCGCCTGCAACAGCTCGTCGAAGAGCTTGCCCATGCGCTCGGCGGCCTTGACGTCGGCGTGAGCCTCGGAGGTGTACTGCGCCTTCTCCATGCCGGCCCAGGGAAGGAAGAAGGTGAAGTGCTTGTCGATGTCGCGGATCGGGAAGACCTTGTTCTCGCCGGTCTTCATGTCGACCGCGACCAGCTCGTCGTAGTCGGTGGCGATGACGAACCGGGGGTTGTACCGAACGACGTCCGGCGATGTCCGCAGCTCCTCGACATCAACCAACGGCTCGCGGTCCGTCTCGCGGAAGTAGACGACATTCTTCTGCGCGACTTCGCGATCCTTATCGGCTGCGACGTTGAGCGACCCGTTGCGCAGTCGGGTGACGTTCCCCTTCGGCTTCCCGTAGGCCAGGAGCAGGTCGAAGATGAACTCGTGGTCATATGTCTCGCGCCGTGCAAGCGGAGCAACTCGCTCCTCGACCGCTTTCAGATTCAGCCTAGCCACACCTGCACTCCTACGCTCAAATAATCCGGCCCGCCGCCGGACCGCGCATCCATCATCCCACTGTGCTCGAACCGGCCACATTCGATTCGCCCCTTCGTCCCAGCGCCTCGACTTCACAATCTTTCAGCAGGTGGCGGTATTTGCCGGTCCGCTCAGTCCGACGGTGCCTCCGCTGCTAGATTCCGTCCGTGAGCGTCTGGGAGTTCTTCGCGTCGATCATCGGAGGCATGGCCCGCTGCGGTGGTTGCACTCGTAGTCATCCTGCGGCGACAGGTCGGGAAGCTAACCGACGAGGTTGTCCAGATGTTCGGCAGGGCAAAGTCCGCAAAGCTCGGCATCGGACAGGCGCAGGTGGCGATCGAGATGGAAGAGACGCTGCGCGACGAGAACCAAACGCACTGTACGACGCCGCACGAGCGTCAGGCGCGCAACATTACTCATTCGGCGGCGTTGTCCAAGAACAGGCGCCTCCTCACGACCAACCCCGCTGCGGCCGTCGCTTCAGCATTTGATGACGTCTCCCGCGCAGTTCGGGAGGTCGTCGAAACCGAGGCTCCCGAGATCGATGCCCTCTTGCCTTTCGAGGATCGCGTCAGGATTCTTCGCGACCGAGGGCTGTCAAAGAGCACAGCCACAGCGGCGATGTTCCTAGGCGTCACTCGCTACGACTCCGTGTATTCGTCCGACGACGCCGAGGCCTATGTCGATGCAGAGCGATTCGTATCCCTCGCCGACCAGGTTCTAACATCGCTCGACATCTTCGTTCGTCGTCAACCCAGCACCACCGATTGATTGCATACGATTGAGTCAGATAGATTGCGCGGCAAAGCAGTTCGGGCACACAGCGGCCAACCTGGCCCGTCGAGCCACCCCTCAGGGTCCAAAATCCCCTGTTCAGATCCTATTTCGGCGTTTGACGGGGACCCGTACGCAGATCTGTGCACAGTACGCGGCGGGCCCCTGCCGATCGACCAGGGCGGGGGTCCACCCCCCTATTCCTGCCGTCGACGTGCTCACCGGCCCGATTCTGACGACGGCCAGTCGCACCACACACGACGAGACCCCGACACCACGCGGCAAGCGCAGTATCGGGGCCTCAGTTGCCGCTGACGGCCTCGCGTCAGTCCCGGTCGAAGTAGCGGCCGAACCCCTTGTCGACGACGTCACGCGGCGGACGTTTCCCGCGCGTCTTTCGTTCCCGTTCGGCGTCGTGGCCATCGTGCGGACGACCGGCCATGTCCTCGTCGAGGATTCGACCGAACCCGCGCCGGTATCCCTCGTCACTGCCGTATCGACTACTCATCGGTCACGCTCCCGCGTTCGTGTCGAGATCGGCCACACCACGAGGCGACGGCCGGTCGTGTTCGTCTGACGCACACCACGCACGCAACACACTGTGCGCACTGGCCGTGTCCACACCACGCAGCACAGCGGACCCCTGCCACTGGGACCCCTGGGTACGGGCCTCGGCCTGCGGGCTGTTGTGCTTACGTGCCTCGGCCTCGGTGAGCCACTGGCCACTGCGCACCTTGGGAGGACGTACGACAGCGACCCCCGTGGTGCGGATCTCGAACCCGCGGTCGAGCGCAGCGGCGCACCACATACGCACCGACTGGACATCGGACCACTGGGCCACGGCCGACCGCCACAGCCGCAGTGCCGACAGCGCGCCGTCGTCGCCGTAATCGACCAGAGCACCGGCGTCGGCGTCGATAGTGAGTCCGGCGAGCGTCAGACGCTCGTGTGCCTGCATGGCGTCGGCCAGCACTCCGCGTGCCTCGTCGAGGACAGCGGCGTCGATCTCGTCAAGCACCCCGCGCACGCTCTCAGCGGCCCGTGCGCAGACCTCCGACTCGATGGCCACGCGGATACCCCGGTCGATGTCGAGAGGCACGCTCAACCGCTGCCGGTCGTGGTGCTCGTCGACCAGCCTGCGCAGGACTTCGGGCGCCTTCTCCTTCCGCGAGGTGGCATCGACGAGTGCGACCGCGGCCTCGGCCAGCCGCGTACGCAACGCATACGACGCTGCCTCATGTTCGATCGTCCGAGTCTCCTCGGAGATCCGGGCCAGCGACCGCGACAGCGCATTGTCGAGCCGGTCGAGCCGGACCAGTTCGGCGACCCGCTGGCCGATGTCTCCGGCGTCAGACAGCAGCGGCGTCAGCGGGTGAGGGTCGACACGAGGACCGACCGGCCGCGCGGCGTTCGCTGCCTCCTGCCCGATGCGCCACTTGTCGGTTTCCCGCGCCATCATCGCGTCGCTGTTGCGTTCGGCTTGACGCCGGTTGGCCTCGCGGCTCGCGGCCCGACTGGACGGCGGCGCGCTCATGTCGATCCCGCCGTGCGAGTTGGTGGTGGTCATATCTCCCTCATTTCCCCGGCCAGTCGGCCGGTGGTCTCGTCGCGGCGCCGTGCCGCGTACATCTCGTCGGTCTCACTCGGCCACTGGTATGCCGGGTGCCATGTGGTGCCCGGTGTGGGGTCGCGTAGTTGACGGTCGACGTAGTCGGCGAACCGCTGCCGCCGTGCCTCGATCGCGTCTATCCGTGCGCGTGATCGAGGGCCCGAACCGCTCGTGCTGGCCGTCATCGGTTCTCGCCCCCTCGCCCATACCCTGAGCGGCCGGTACTGCCGGTACCCGGCGACATTTTCCCAGGTAGACCGGGGTGACGACGGGTACCGGGTAGGTACCGGGCACCCGGTACGCCCGTTTGCCCGGTACCGCTCCCGATCCGGCCGGGTACCGGGTAGCTACCCCTTGGGTACCGGGTAATTTCCCGCGACCCGGTACCCCCTCCGCGAGGCCGTGGCCTGCGGATATGTGCACCGGGTACCGGGGGTACCGCCGTTCTCGGATATGGGCGGACGGACGCTCATTCCGCGGCCTCCTAGTCGATCTCGGCATAGGGTGCGACATAGCGACCGTTCCTGTCGAAATAACCACCAACCGCGCGAACTTCCGCGGCCCCATCAAGCGCGGGAAAACGACGGTTGCGGGTGATCGGGACGACGTCGGCCGACGCTGACTCGACGTAGCGCTCGAACGCGTCGAACAGACCGCCGTCGCCATACCGCCGGTAGCCGCGGACCTTGCGGCCGTCGTGCTTGAACTGTTGCGGGGCCACGTCGAACGGGCGCAGCAACCGCGCGAGCACTGCCGGTTCGAGGTCGCCACGAGACGGGGGCCACGGCGACTGATCGCGCATGTTCCTGATCTCGGTGATGAGTGCCGTCGTCGTGATGTCGTCGACCTTGCGCGCGGCCATGATCTCGTGAATGGCCGTCAGGATCTCGACCCCCAGCGACGGACCGTCGGCAGACCTCGCGAACACGAACGCGCAGCACGCCTCACGTGCCCGTGTGGGCCACTGGCCACCGATCGTGTCGGCGACGGCGATCAGCGGTTCCCACACCTCCGCGGGTCGATCCTCGACACCGTCGGGGAGATCCGGCCGTGCGTCGGCCAGTGCATCAGTAACCGTCGACTCCGACCACTGGGTCAGCTTCGCGCGCATCGGTGCGGCCTCGGCCTCGGCATCCTTGCGGCGGTAGCGGTCGAGCGGTTCGGTCGCCGGGATGCGCTTACGCATCCGGAAGTGGATCGACCGGGAGCGCACGGCGTCGGGCACGTTGGCGTGCAGACCTGCCAGTGCCATCGGCGCGAACGCGGACAGTTCGACTACTTCGATGTCCATTCCCTGACCGACGCACCGCGGGACCATCGCGCCGCGCTTGTATCCGGCGTTCACCACGGCCGTAATATCCTCAGTCCCTGCCGATTTCACATATAGCGTGTCGATTTCGTCCATCAGGATCGTGCGTGCACCGGCGTCGATGGACCGGATGAGTGCGGCCGGGGACGCGCTGAAGCTGTTCAGCGGGTCACGCACGAGGTGTTCGAGTAGTTCGAGCACCCGGGACTTGCCCGATCCCGGAACCGCGGAGTCGAGGAATAGCCGCGGCGTCGTGTCGAAACACTCGACGACGTGGGTGTGGAGCGCCCACAGCACCGCGGCGGCGTAATGATGGTCGGAACCCAGTACGCAGTAGCGCCGTAGGTAGGTGTCGATCTCGTCGGCCGTGCGGTGCATTGCCTTGGGCGGCTTGCGTTTCGGTCTCTCCTGCGTCGCGCCGGTCACCATGTCGGCCAGCGCGCGGGCGGCGTCGTCGCGGTTGCTCACGCTGCCCCCTCACGGTCGGCCAGGATGTGCGCCACAGCCCCAGCGACTGCGTCGGCGATCTCGGCCAGCGCCTCGTCAGGGGTCCGTACACCCGGCAGACCCGCGTGCTCACGCCGGGTCATCTCGGCGAGAAACGCCGCGGTGATCTTCCCGACAGCGACCTGTGCCCCGGGGTGGCCCTCGTCGGCCAGCCGCAGACACCGCCACACGGCGTTGCGCATGGTGTCGTGCGCGGCCTCGCGCATCGTTCCGAGATCACGCACCGCGCGGCGCATCATCACCGACGGCCGACCACCACCATTACGTCGCACCCACAACGCGACATCGTCCGTGGCCGACCGCGTCACCCGGCCGCGTACCCGACGCGAGGACGTGAGCGCAGCGACCGCGTCCGGCGGTAACTCCGCGATCGGCAGACGAGACTCGGCGAACCGGTACGGCATCAGGGTGTCCGGGTGCAGCGAACTGGGGCCGACGAGGTAACCGGTCCAGTGCGTGCGCACGGCGTCGATGCCGCTGCCGTCCGGAACCGACAGACCCGACTCACGGGCGTAATCAGGTAGCGCGAACACAAGGTGACGACCACCCCGGCCGGTCTCGATGGCCAGCGTCTCGGGCAGGTCGACAGCACGCGCGAACGTCGCGAACTTCTCCGCGACACCCGGCTTGTATGCGTCGATGTCAAACCATGCGTGCCCGACCACCGGGCGATGACCGATGCCGGTCACGCGGTGGTCTGCGTCAGCCGCTCGGGCCATCTCGGGAAATGCCGGGTCGTCGACAGCGATGAAGTCATAGAACCCGCTCGGGGTGCTCGGGGTCGTCGGCGCCTTCCCGATCAGCGGCCCCACGGTCGCGCCGGGGATTACATCGGCGATCTCGTGCGCCAGCCTCGCGAAATATCCGACCGTCGACGTATCGTCGGTGTTGGGCATCTCCTGCTCGCGACTGGTGATCGCGGGGACGGCGTCCGGTTCCGCGACCGGGCGCCGTTTCTCATTCCTGGGCATTGCTTCTCCTGTTGTGCGCGAGCAGATCTCGCGTTGTCGAGTCCCCGGTTTGTGATCGGTGAATTGACTATCAGGCCAGCCGCGCAATCCACGTCTGGACGTCGGATGCGCGGTAGCGGATCGCGGTGCCGACGCGCACGAACGCCGGACCCTTGCCGCTGCCGTCGCTGCGCCACGTGCGCAGGGTGCGCGGTGACAGTCCGCAGATGGCCGCAGCCTCGTCAGTGTCGAGCAGACGATCGAGCGCGTCAGCAGGTGCCAGCACCTCTCGACTTCGATCAGTGAGATTGATTGCCGCGGTTGCCATTTGGTGCTCCCTGAGTGTCAGTTCTGGTGTGTCACACCGACCGCTGTTGGTCAGTGTCTGCGCGCTGACATCAAGGTCCATCAGCGTCGCCAGAGCCGGCAATTATCGACGAGCAGAAACGGGTCTGTGTGTGCTCACTATTTCGATATATACGCAGTGCAATGACACTCTTGCGACGGCTGACAGTCTGTCCGAATTAATGGGTCATCTGCTATTCTGTCGGCATGAGTCCACGAGAGACCACCGATGTCGTCAGCCTCGACGACACTCCCCCTCCCCGTACCGCCGCTCGCCGGAAGGTCGGCACTGTGTCTGTGTTCGATCGGCATTACAGCGATGCGCGCCGGAAGGTGCGACGGGGCTACTCGTGGACGACGAATACCGCAGGTAAGGCCGTTCCCAAGTCGCCGCTGCGCTGGGAAGTGCGGTACATCGACACCGCTGGCAAGCAGCGTTACGAGCGGTTCGAGGACCGCGATGCCGCGCACGCGCGCCGGGACGAACTGGCCGATCAATTCCGGTCCGGTTCGTATATCGAGCACGAGCGGTCACGAGTGACCGTGCGCACCGTGGCAGACACCTACGTGCGCACGCTGTCGGCGAAACCGGCGTCGACGCGCCAGTCGTACGGGTCCATCGTCGACGTGTTCTGCGGGCGGTTCGGGGACCGTGAGGTCGGGTCGCTCGTGGTGTCCGACATCAATGGGTGGATTGCCGACCTGCTCGACGCTGACAAGTCGCTGACCACAGTGCGCAAGTACGCCAACGTCGTGCGGAAGATGCTCGACGTCGCTGTCGACGATCGCCTCATCCGCGGAAACCCGGCGCGCGGCGCCACAGTACCCAAGTCCGACCGTCGAACGGTCGTCGAGGACGAGGACACGGCCGACGAGTACCTGACACCGGCCGATCTCGACGCTCTACTGCCTCACGTGGCCGACGAGTACACCCGGCGACTACTCCGCTTCCAATCGCTGACCGGCCTGCGCATCGGTGAAGTCTGCGAACTGCGCCGGAAGGACATCGACACGTCCAACCCGCGCGGCGCGCGGCTCAAAGTCCGGCGATCGGCCGTCGAGACCAAGGGCGGTCTAGTCATCGGTACCACGAAGTCGGGCCTAGGTCGGAAGGTTCCGCTATCCCCTGAGGCCGCAAGCGTGCTACGTGAGGCTCTAGCCGCCGAGCAGACACGCCTGCCGAAACTACGCAAGGCCGTCAAAGGTCGGGAATCCGACGTGGCCGACATCAACGCGCTCCTGTCGAGCCTGCTCGACGGCGCGCTGGTCTTCCGCACCGCTCGCGGTAAACAGTTCCGGGGGTCCAACGTCAATCGGGCGCTGGCAACCGCGTGCGAGGCCGCAGGGGTCGACAAGGTGACCACGCACGCGATGCGGCACGCTTGGGCATCACACGCTGTCGCCATCGGTACGGATGTCGCCCGGGTAGCCGAGTTGCTGGGACACGCTGACTCGACGCTCGTCCACCGGGTCTACGCGCACGCCGGTGGTGACGACGAACTGTTCGCGGCCGTTGAACACATCGCAGCCAACACACACCAGCACACACAGAGCACACACGACGACTCGACCTCAGCGGTCACGGATGGACAGTCGGCGACGGACAAAACGCTGTGACTGTCTGTGTCGCAACGTGTTCTGGACAACGATGGACACGCAGCGACAACCAACGTTTCCGCAGGTGCCACGGTCACGAAGAACTCGTAATGAATAGGTCAGGGGTTCGATTCCCCTGGGCGGCTCCATCTCCTCCCGGCCACTCATGCCTCGGTTCTGGCCCACCCCTGCGTCGTCAGAAATCCGCCGCGCGGCCGCCTCGACGCACTGACCGCAGGCCGTTTAGTTCACTCGTTCAACCATGAACAGGCGGGCGTGTGGCAGCCCCGCGGTGCGCGACCCCCGTCGACCGACCCTGCGAACGCAGCCCTGGGCACCATTGGAACAATAGAGGCCACTCCGACTGTTCCTTATTTTATCTATCTCCGTCTCTGTATAACATAGGCCATACAGGCCACCCCGCTTTTGCGTATGGATGCGGAGATAGATCAAGTGTCATACAGAACGCTCAAGTCCGTCTTCCACCAGCGCGATCAAGTCGGCGCCGACGCTGAGGAACGGGTCCGACGCGAGTCTCCCGCCGCCCTCCGCTGGGACTTGATGATCGGCGAGTACCCGATGTTCGCGCTGCTGACCCCCGAGATCGCAGTGCTGATCGAACGAATCATGAGCTTTGAGCCGAAGATTCAGTCCGAGTGGGAAGATCTGCCAGGACGAGCACGGACCCACTATCTCCATCGCATGGTCATCGACGAAATCCAAGCGACCAACGAGATCGAACAGGTCCGTTCGACCCGACAGGAGATCGGTGCTGCGATCAGGGCCGTCCGGGCGCGACAACCCATCGAGAACAAGCGCTTCGCGGAGATGGCGCGTCTTTACCTCGACATCGGCAACGACGAGGCCGAAAGTCCGCATACGCTGGACGACATCCGGGCTGTCTACGACGCGGTGACCGCGGGAGAGATCCGTGATGAAGACGCTCCCGATGGGCGGCTGTTCCGGCAGGGACCGGTATCGATCGAATCCGGGACCAAGATCGTGCATACCGGAGTCGTGCCCGAGTCAGCGATCGACGCAGCGCTCACCCTGATGCTGAGCCAGGCGCGCGACGATTCGGTCCCCCAACTCATCAGGGCCGTGGCTGCGCACTTCATCTTCGAGTACACGCACCCGTTCTACGACGGCAACGGCCGAACCGGGCGCTACCTTCTCGCACTCGACCTCCGACAGGTGATCGCTCCGTACGCGAGCCTCGCGCTGTCGGCGACCGTCGCCGACAACAAGGACCGTTACTATCGCGCGTTCGCGGACGTGGAGAATCCACTGAATCGCGGGGATCTGACGCCTTTCTTGATCAGAATGTTGGAGATCATCGCCGAGGCACAACATCGGCTGCTGCTCGACCTCTCCGAACGTCGGCAGAAGATCGAGGCGCTCAGGGCACGCCTTCGCGATCTGGTTGATGACGAACAGTTTCCGCTCAGCGTAGGGCTCGACCGCGAGTCGTCACCGCCGATAAGTCCTGACGACTTCGGCGCGATCTTGTACACCCTCGGCCAGGCCTACTACTTCGATGTGAACCGCGCCGTCCGATCGAACACCCTGGCCGACGTGCTGGGAAGATCCAGTCAGTTCGTCCGACCGCGACTCCAGCGCTTGGACGACGCCGGGATCATCGAGACCGTCACGAGGAAACCGCTGCGTTTCCGGCTCACCCAGCGGGTGGCCGCGCTGCTGGATCTGGAAGGACCTTGATCTCCAGTAGCTGACCCTCCGAGTAGATGTCCCGATTTGTGTCATTCAGACGACAGCGAGCAGCCCACTCGTCGTCTAATATCTGATCGACAAAGAGGGGGCCCAGGGGTGGCAGGATATCGGCGCGGCACGCGACGCGCCGTCGAGAACGACGGCGTCGGTCCTCTTCGACGACCCTCGGGCCTCTCCAACGCCTCTCTCACCCTCGGCGCGCTCTCGCTGGCCACCGTCATCCCGACCGCGGTCGCATCGATCAACGTGACCACCCTGGTCCACGCTCTCGCCACGCCGGACACCGTCCAGGTGGCCACCGAATCGACCACAGGGTGGAGCCAACCGATCCCGTTGTCGCCGGGCGCCGGCGGCCCCGCCGCCCCGTCCGTCGCTGCGACACCGACCGGCGGTCCGGCCGCTCCCATGACACGCGACCTGTCTTCCACGGGTACACCGAGAACGCTGGTCATCGACTTTCCGCACTCGGTCGGACCCATCATCGCCGGCGGTCCCCGAACCCGCGCAGTGTTGTCGACGGAGCTCGACGACGAACTCAAAGAACGTGCGGTGCAACAGAACCTGGCGGTCATGACCGTCATCGCCGGACTCGACGCGAACAGTCCGTTCGTCGTCTACACCGGCGACGCCCAGGGCTCCGGCGGGCCCGGCGCGCCCGGTGTACCCGAGGGCGGCACCAGCCTGACTCCTCCCCCGCCGGGTACCGACGGGCCGGTCATCGTGCTGGTGTCGGATCCGCGCGGGCCGTGGAGCATTCGAGTCTGGCTGGAGACCGTCCCGCTCGTCTCGGCACTCCTGAAGTCGATCGGATGGAAGGTCGACCCGCCCCGGACGGACCGCCCTGTCGAGACGCCACGTCCCGATGCCGGCACGGGCAGCGAGCCGGAGGTCACCGAACCACCCCGCGGCCGGCCCATCGAGCCGACCACCGACCGTGGCAACACCACATCCGACGCCGGAGCCGATGCCGAGACGCCCAGGGACACCGTCGAGACACGGGACGTGGGCCGGGAAACCCTGCGGGACATCGTGGTCGACGATGACCAGGACTTGCCGACCGAGTCCGCCGATGTCGACGACGACGGGGACACCGGATCGGACTCAGGCGAAGCGGGCGACGACGGTACGTCCGAGAGTTCAGGCAACTCCCGATCCGACTCGACGAGCGGTGACCGTTCCGGCGCGGGCGACGACAGCGACTCCTCCGACCGCGGTGGTTCCGGCAGCGAATCCTCGGACTCCGACGCCTGATTCGTCGTCGTAGATCAGGTCCTCAACCGAACACCGACGCGAGTGTTGCTGCCGAGTCGGGCGACAACGGCGAGGTCAGCATCACCGGCCCCTGCGCCATGAATCGTGGAGTCGCACCGCGATGTTCGTCGGCCGCGTGCACGGTGAACGGATGGACCACGTAGACGTCGCCGGGACTGCCGGTCGCGTAGGCGACGCGACGCTCGCGACTCGCGGCGTCCAGTAACGGACCGGCGTCGAAGGGGCTCATCCCATCGTTGTCGAGAACCGCGACAGCGTCGAGATGTGACCCCACCCGGATGCGGGTCGGTGCGTCGGTCGGTCCGACCTCGGAGAGCAGGGTCAGGATCAGCACGGTGTGGGGCCGTCGACTCACCACCCACGATCCGTCCTCGCGCGGTGTGTTGGCGTCGATGTGCCAGCCGCGGTCATCGACCGTCGGCGGCAGCGGGAAGCGGACCGGTATGTTGCCCAGGGCGCCGCGCGGTGTCCAACCGCCGACGCCACAGATCGCATCGAGCGCCTCGGTCAGCTCCGGACTGTTCGCGAGCAACCCGAATGGGCCGGCCCCCACCATGTCCGACGCCCAGCGCACCGGATCGGTCCAGGCGTCCGGGTCGTCCTCGGACAGACCCAGCTGAGCCCACAATCCTGCCCGCGCCCGGTCCGCGGCCTCGCGCAGCAACGGGCGCTCGATCTTGAGGAAACCGTCTGCGCTGAACCTGTCGACGTCGATCACCGTCGCAGCCTCCCACCATCGGGCGTCTCCCGCGAGCGATTTTCGCCGCACCGAGGGCGACAGATCACCAACCGTCGAGAAGCTCACGGCCGCAGCACTTCTGGAATCGACTACTGGAGAGCCTGGTCGATCAGGACTTCGGCGGCGGCTCGTGCATCGTCGGCGGCACGCACCGAGCCCGCGATCGCCGCCGTGGTCTGGGCCCCCTCGGCGAGGATTGACAGCTGCGCGCCGAGGCCGTCGGGGCCTCCCAACTCCGCCACCAGACCCGCGACGTAACGCTGGAAATCGGCCTTCTGCGCACGGACCGCGGCGGCGACCGAGGGCATCTCGGCCCCGAGTTCGCCGTAGGCGTTGATGAACGCGCACCCGCGGAACTCGTCGGTGCCGAACCACTGGAGCAAGAAGTCGAACACGGCGAGCAACCTCTCTCGCGGTGATGACAGCCCCTCCGCGCACGCGGCGATCCCGCTGTTCCACTGCCGGGTCCGATCGTCGAGCACCGCGAGGATCAACGCCTCCTTCGACGGGAACATCGAGTAGATCTTCTTCAGCGACACCCCCGCCGC
Source organism: Gordonia sp. BP-119 (assembly GCF_016924115.1). Lineage (NCBI taxonomy): Bacteria > Bacillati > Actinomycetota > Actinomycetes > Mycobacteriales > Gordoniaceae > Gordonia > Gordonia sp. BP-119. Next base: position 29,247 of record NZ_JAFFZF010000030.1, on the reverse strand, counting down.
ATCGCGGACCTTGTCCATCCCCACCGCGTGGACCCCGTGCGCGTTGAACAGCTGGTCAGCGGCACGGACCACCTGCTCGCGCGGGTCCACGGCGTCGGTCACCTCGATCTCCTTCACTGCCGGTTCCCGGCTGGGGGTTGCGCGGGGAACGTTCGTTCTCTAGTGTATCAATCACCGGTGAGAACGACCGTTCTCCCGCCCGCCGCATCGATTCCGATCCCGATCGGGTCGCCTCAACAGAGAGAAGTGATCGCAATGGGCTACATCAAAGTCGGCACCGAGAACTCCACCGACGTCGAGCTGTACTACGAAGATCACGGCACCGGCCAGGCCGTCGTGCTGATCCACGGCTATCCGCTCGACGGGAACAGCTGGGAATTGCAGGCGCGCGAGCTCATCGACGCCGGCTACCGCGTGATCACCTATGACCGTCGCGGGTTCGGGAAGTCGAGCAAGGTCGGCAGCGGCTACCACTACGACACCTTCGCCGCGGACCTGAACACCGTCCTGGAGACGCTCGACCTCCGCGACGTCATCCTCGTCGGATTCTCCATGGGCACCGGCGAACTCGCCCGCTACGCCAAGAACCACGGCACCGACCGGGTCGCGAAGTTCGCGTTCCTGGCGTCGCTCGAACCGTTCCTGGTGAAGACCGACGACAATCCCGAAGGCGTCGACCGGTCCGTCTTCGACGGTATCGCGGCGGCCGCCAAGGAGAACCGCTACGCCTGGTACACGCAGTTCTACAAGGACTTCTACAACCTCGACGACAACCTCGGCACCCGCATCACCCAGGAGGTCGTCGACGCGAACTGGAACACCGCGGTCGGCAGTGCGCCGGTCGCCGCCTACTCGGTCGTCCCCGCCTGGATCGAGGACTTCCGCGAAGATGTTGCCGCAGTGCGCGACTCGGGCAAGCCGACCCTGATCCTGCACGGCACGGCCGACAACATCCTGCCGATCGACGCCACCGGACGCCGCTTCCATCAGGCCGTTCCGGACGCCGAGTACGTCGAGATCCCCGATGCGCCGCACGGCCTGCTGTGGACTCACGCCGCCGAGGTGAACGAGGCGCTGCTGGGTTTCGTTCAGAAGTGAGCGCCCCGGGGTGAGTTCGCCCAGCGAGCACACCCGCGTGACAGCAGGACGGCCGCCGGACGGATTCTCCATCCGGCGGCCGTTTGCCGTCTGTCCCTACCGGGCGTCGTCGTCGACCCGTTCCGCGTCCTCGGCGGTCTCGTCGGACGCCTCGGCGTCCTTGTTGTCGGCGAGGGGGTCGTAGCCGGGGACACCCTCGAGCACCGTCAGTTCCTGATCGATGGCGGCCGAGACGGCCTTGGCATCTTCCTTGATCTTGCGGATGAAGTCCGACATCGCTCGCTCCTCGCTCATCGTCCGGCCGCGGCACGCGACCGTGACCTCATGATAGGTCGAGGCCCGCGTCGCCCTTCGGCGATCGGAGTCCGGGCGCGACCGATCAGTCCCGGAACAGGTCCGCGTACGACGACGACAACGCCGGGTAGTAGGCGTCCCAGTCGACCTCGGCGACGCTACGGCCGGCCTCGGCCGCCACCAGACGGTCGAGGTAGTACTCCCATCCCGGGCCCACGTTCTCGGCCATGTCGGCCCGTGGCAGTCCCTGGGCGAAGCTCAGTATCGTCGTTCCGTGGGCCTCGGCCAGGTCCAGTTCCAGCCGCCACACGTCCTCACCCCCGTCCTGGGCCGGAAACTTCGATTCGACGACCAGCCGGCGCGGCGGATCGCATTCCAGGATCGTGAACCGTTCGGACTCCACGTCCTCGCCCTCGGCGGTCATCCGGAAGTCGACGAACCCGTCGGCCGGATCGCCCGCCCACGTGCCGATCCAGCGTTCGAGCCGCGTGGGTTCGGTGATCGCCGCCCATACGGCGTCGACCGGCGCTGAAAAACTCCGTTCGAGCACCACGTGCGGCACGCCGGCCCGCACCTCTCGACGGCCCGTGGCCGTGATGTCCGCAGTCATCCTGTCTCCTTGTGTCGTCTGCCTGAATCGGGCTGTGCAAGAGGGGAGTCCGCGGATTCCTCATCGGCGAACTCGCGCACGGTACGTCGCACCTCGAGGTCGAGCGCGTCGAGATGACGCTCGTCGAATCTCGGCTGCACGCCGTCCGAGTCCACGCCGTCCGAGTCCACGGCGTGCGAACCCGCAACCGCCGACTCCACGGCGTCGAGCCACGCCCGGACACCGGCCAGCGCGCCGGACGCCAGCTCGTAGTGCCGCTCCCGGCCGTGGTCGACGGCCGTCGTCACGCCCGCTTCGCCGAGCACGCGAAGATGACGCGAGATCGCCGGCCGGCTGATCGGGTGGTCGGCCGCGAGATCGACGACGCGCGCCGACCCGCGAGCGAGCCGCTCGATCAGCGCACGACGCACCGGGTCGGCGATCGCCTCGAAGTCATCCACGTCCTATTGGTAACACATGAGTTACCAATAGGGAAGGGCGAAGCTGTCTACGCCCCGACCGGGCGCGCGAGCGCGAGTCCGATCCGCGCGACCATGTCGTCGACGGCGAACTTCGGCTTCACGTTCATGTCGAGGGCCTCCCGGCACGCGAGCACGGCTTCGACGCACTGCAGCAGCTGCTCGGGCTTGGCGTAGCCGGCGAGCGGATTCGCGAGGTCGTCGGCCTTGTCCGGATGCATCGCGGTGACCTGGGCGCCGACGCCGACGACGAGCGCGTCGCGGAACAGCGCGGCGAGGTCGACCAGGGCACGGTCGAGGACGTCGCGTCCGACCCGGGTCGCCCTCGACTTCTGCCGCTTCTCCAGTTCCTTGAGCGCGCCGGCACTTCCGCGCGGCATCCGCGCAGTGCCCTTGCCCGTGCCGCCCGCCCCGAGCGCGGTCTTCATCTCCTCGGTCTCGGCCGCGTCGAGTTCGGCACTGATCGCCTTGGCGGCCTCATCGGCCGACCGGACGAGCTCCTCGGCAGCGGCATAGGCGGTCGAGTCGCGGGCGGCGGCACGCGCCAGCCCGAGCGCCTTCTCGCGTTGCGTGCGCGCCTCGGGATCCGTCGCCAGCCGACGCGCGCGCCCGATGTGGCCGCCGCACACCGACGCCGCCCACCGAGCCTGCTCCGGATCGAGACCGTCGCGCTCGACGAGAACCCGCTCGATGTCGGCGGTCGTCGGCGTCACCAGTGCGACGTGCCGGCAGCGCGACCGCAGGGTCACCGAGATGTCCTCCGGGTCCACCGACGGCGCACACAGCAGAAACACCGTGCGTGACGGCGGCTCCTCGACGACCTTCAGCAGCGCGTTCGCGGCCTGCTCGGTGAGCCGGTCGGCGTCCTCGACGATGACGATCTGCCAGCGCCCCGTTCCCGGCCGGCGGGCGGCGGCCTGCACGATGTCGCGCATCGCCCCGACGGCGAGACTCAGCCCCTCCGGCACGACATGGCGGACATCGGCATGGGTCTTCGCCATCACCGTGACACACGCACGACACTCGCCACAGCCGACGTTCGCGGCATCGGGCGCCTGGCACTGGAGAGCCGCGGCGAAGCACTGCGCGGCCACCGACCGACCGCTGCCCGGTGGTCCGGTGAACAGCCACGAGTGGGTCATCGACGCCCGCGACCACCCTGCATCGACGGCCGGGATCTCGTCGTCGGCGAGGAACAGGTCGTCCGACGTACCCGCGTCGAGCCTCGCCGCAAGAGCACGCGCGGCCCGTGCGGCGGCCCGCAGATCGTCGGCGATGGCCTCTTGCCCGGTCAGCCGATCGAAGACATTTGTCACAGCAACACCCTAATCCGCAGTTCGGACACGCCTGAGGCGCGGAACCGTGTTTAACGATTGCAAGCAGCCAGCTACCGTGGTCTCCGTGGTTCAACAACGGTCGCGGTGGTCAAAGGGCCTGCATCTGGCCCGATGGCTCATTCATACGCCGTGGCCGATTCTCGCGCTGGACATGCTGCGGGCGAACCTCGTGGGTGCACTGTTCACCTTCGCGTTCCTGCGCTTCGGCATGCCGATCCAGGATTCGATCAGCCTCGACGAGATCACCGCGCTGAACCAGGTCATCTTCGCGGCCTACCTGTTGATCGCGATGGTCATCGGCGGCTTCGCCAGCATCCAGTTGTCGCTACCCGTGCTCATCTGGCATCGGCGTCGCACCCGACTCGACAACGAGGCCGCACGACGCCGCGCCCTCGCGCTACCGATGCTGCTGACCGCGGTCAACGCCGCGCTGTGGGTCGTGGGCGGCACGCTGTTCACGCTCGTCAACCTGACCGTGTCGTCGAAGAACGCCTTCATCGTCGCGATCGCCAGCACGATCGGCGCGATGGTCACGTGTGCGCTCAGCTACATGCAGGCGGAGAAGGTCATGCGGCCGATCACGGTCGCGGCGATGGCCAACAATCCCGACAATGCCATCGCGCCCAGTGTCACCACCCGCATCACCGCGTTCTGGGTGATCAGCGTGGTCGCCCCGATGCTGGTGATCATCGGGATGATCGTGCTGCACCGGCTCGGCATCATCGAGGCCGACTCCACCGGCCTGGAGCGGCCGATCCTGTGGATGGCGATCTCGGCGCTCGCGTTCAGCGTGATCGCGATCGTGCGCGTTGTCGCCGCCATCAACGACCCGATCAAGCAGCTGCGGCGCGCGCAGTCCAAGGTCAGCGAGGGCGACCTCAACGTCGCGGTGAAGATCTACGACGGCAGTGATCTCGGCCTGCTGCAGGCCGGATTCAACGACATGGTCGCCGACCTGCGCGAACGCCAGCAGCTGCGCAACCTGTTCGGCCGCTACGTCGGTGAGGACGTCGCGCGGCGGGCCATCGAGACCGGCACCGAACTCGGTGGCGAGGAACGCTACGTCGGCGTCCTGTTCGTCGACATCGTCGGCTCGACGCGCCTGGCGGTAAATCGGCCGCCCCGCGAGATCGTCGAACTGCTCAACGAGTTCTTCCGGGTCGTCGTCGGCGTCGTCGGACGCCACGGCGGGTTCGTCAACAAGTTCCAGGGTGACGCGGCGTTGGCGATCTTCGGGGCGCCGCTCGACCTCGACGACTTCGCCGGCCGGGCACTCGCGTCCGCGCGCGAGCTGCGGGCCGAGCTCTACGAGACCCTCGGTGACACCGACATCGGCATCGGGGTGTCGGCCGGCAAGGCCATCGCCGGTCACATCGGCGCCGAACAGCGACTCGAGTACACCGTCATCGGCGACCCGGTCAACGAGGCGGCCCGCCTCACCGAGCTCGCGAAGGACGAACCCACCCGCGTCCTCGGGTCCGCACGCGCGGTGTTCCTGGCATCTCACGAGGAAGCCGAGCACTGGGAGATCGGCGAGGGCGTCGAACTCCGCGGCCGCGGGATCGAGACGCTCCTCGCGCGGCCGCACCTCGAGCCGGACCGGCGGGACTGAGCTACCCGGAACGGCGGCGCGGAGGCGAGTGACCCTTCGTGACGCGCCCTCCGCAAGCTCCGGGCGCTCCTCAGGGAGCGAAGGTGGCGCCCTCCGCAAGCTCCGGGCGCTCCTCAGGGAGCGAAGGTGGCGCCCTCCGCAAGCTCCGGGCGCTCCTACTCGGCGTCCGGCGTCGCCTTCTTGGCCGCCGTCTTCTTGGCGGTCGACTTCTTGGCTGCGGTCTTCTTCGCCGTCGTCTTCTTGGCTGCGGTCTTCTTCGCCGCCGTCTTCTTGGCCGCTGTCTTCTTGGCGGGGGCCTTCTTCGCCGCCGCCTTCTTCGTGGTCTTTTTGGCCGGGCCACGAGCCCGACGATCGGCGAGCAACTCCATCGCGCGCTCCGGCGTGATCGAGGCGACCTCGTCGCCCTTGCGCAGGCTGGCGTTGGTCTCGCCGTCCGTCACGTACGGTCCGAACCGACCGTCCTTGATGACCATCGGTTTGCCGCTGACCTCGTCGTCCTTGCCGAGCTCACGCAGCGGCGGCGCGGCGGCCTGACGACCGCGACGCTTGGGCTCCGAGTAGATCTTCAGCGCCTCGTCGAGGGTGATCTCGAAGAGCTGCTCCTCGGTGCCGAGGGACCGCGAGTCCGAGCCCTTCTTGAGATACGGGCCGTACCGGCCGTTCTGCGCGGTGATCTCGTCGCCCGACTCCGGGTCGACGCCGACGACGCGCGGCAGCGACAGCAGCTTCAGCGCGTCCTCGAGCGTGACCGTCGAGATGTCCATCGTCTTGAACAGCGAGCCCGTACGCGGCTTGGGACCGGCCTTCTTCGCCGCCTTCTTCGCGGTCTTCTTCACCGCCGGCTTTGTCTTGGTGGCCGTGCCCCCGCCGGGCGAGTCGAGCGGGACGACGTCGCCGTCGGCGGTGTCCGAACCTCCGGTACCGCCACCCGACCCGCCGTCACGCGGCGTCGGGCCCGCGGGAATGGTTGCGGGCGTGTCCCCGTCGTCGTCATCGTCGTCCGACGGCAGGACCTCGGTCACGTACGGACCGAAACGTCCTTCCTTGGCGACGATTTCGTGACCGGTGGCGGGGTCCGTACCGAGCGAACGCCCCTCTTGCGGTGTCGCGAAGAGCTTTTCGGCGACTGCGAGGGTCAACTCGTCCGGGGTGATGTCGGCGGGCAGGTTGGCGCGCTGCAGATCCTCGTCCGCACCGTCCGCGGCGACATTGCGCTCGAGATACGGCCCGTAACGGCCGACCCGCACGTAGATCGGGCGGCCCTCTTCGTCGTTGAATAGACGGATGGAGTTGACCTGCCGTGCGTCGATCTCCTCGAGATTGACACCGACGAGCTTCTTCAGACCGCCGTATTGCGCGATTGCCGAATGGGCGGAACGGGTTTCACCGTCGGCACCGGAATGGTCGTCGCCGAAGTAGAACTCCGACAGCCACTTCGTGCGGTTCTCGTTGCCCGTCGCGATCTGATCGAGGTCGTCTTCGAGGGTCGCGGTGAAGTCGTAGTCGACGAGGCTCTGAAAGTACGCCTCCAGCAGACCGACGACCGCGAACGCGATCCACGACGGCACCAGGGCGTTGCCCTTCTTGACCACGTACCCGCGGTCCTGGATGGTGCCGATGATCGACGCATACGTCGACGGTCGGCCGATCCCGAGTTCCTCGAGCACCTTCACCAGCGACGCCTCGGTGAAGCGCGCCGGCGGGTTGGTGGAGTGACCGTCTGCGGTCAGGTCGGTGGCCGTCAGCGACTGCCCCTCGGTGAGCTGCGGCAACCGGTTCTCGGCGTCGTCGGCCTGGCCGCCGCTGAGCTCGTCGACCGTCTCCACGTAGGCCGACAGGAAGCCCGGGAAGGTGATCGTGCGACCTGACGCGGCGAAGGTGCAGCGCTCGCCGGAAGAGGCGGTACCGGCGATACGCAGGCTCAGCGTGGTGCCCTTGGCGTCGGCCATTTGCGATGCGACCGTGCGTTGCCAGATCAGTTCGTACAGGCGGAACTCATCGGCCTCGAGTTGTCCGGCGACCTGGCCGGGAGTACGGAAGGTCTCACCGGCGGGTCGGATCGCCTCGTGTGCTTCCTGGGCGTTCTTGACCTTGCGGGTGTACTGGCGCGGCGTCGGGTGGACGAAGTTGTCGCCGTAGAGCTCGCGGGCCTGGGCGCGGGCGGCGTTGATCGCCGACTCGCTGAGGCTCGTCGAGTCGGTACGCATGTAGGTGATGAAGCCGTTCTCGTACAACCGCTGCGCGATCCGCATCGTGCGGTCGGAGGTGAACCGCAACTTGCGGCCGGCCTCCTGCTGCAGCGTCGAGGTCATGAACGGCGCGTACGGACGGCGCGTGTAGGGCTTCTCCTCGACCGAGGTGACGGTCATCCCCGCGCCTCGCAGGCCGGTGGCCAGACTCTCGGCGCGGTCGGCGTCGAGCACGATGACGCCGTCGGACCTCTTCAGGACACCCGTCGACTCGAAGTCGCGTCCCGTGGCGACCCGGGCTTCGTCGACGTTGACCAGCCGCGCCTTGAAGGTCTGCGGATTGGAGCTGTCCACACTCTCCGCGCTCGCGTCCATCGTCGCGGAGATATCCCAGTACTCGGCCGACACGAACGCCATGCGCTCGCGCTCCCGCTCGACGATGATGCGCGTCGCCACCGACTGCACACGGCCCGCCGACAGCTTCGGCATGACCTTCTTCCACAGCACCGGCGACACCTCGTAGCCGTAGAGGCGGTCGAGGATGCGTCGGGTCTCCTGCGCGTCGACGAGGTCGATGTCGAGGTCACGCGGGTTCTCGGCAGCCGCCCGGATGGCCGGCTCGGTGATCTCGTGGAACACCATGCGCTTGACGGGGATCTTCGGCTTGAGGGTCTCGAGGAGATGCCAGGCGATCGCCTCCCCCTCGCGGTCACCGTCGGTGGCGAGGTAGAGCTCGTCGACGTCCTTCATCAGCGACTTGAGTTCGCTGACGGTCGACTTCTTGTCAGGCGACACCACGTACAGCGGCTCGAAGTTCTCGTCGACGTTCACGCCGAGACGTGCCCAGGACTGCCCCTTGTACTTGGCCGGCACGTCGGCGGCACCGCGCGGGAGGTCGCGGATGTGCCCTCGGGAGGACTCCACCACATAGTTCGCCCCCAGGTACCCGGCGATCTTGCGGGCCTTGGTCGGGGACTCGACGATCACGAGGCGTCGAATACCCCTGTTCGAGCGGGATGCGGTGCTGGTCTCTGCCACCGGGGCGTCCTTCGGTTGACTGGGTGGAGAACGTTCCTGCGTGTCAGTTCAGGTGTGTTCGATGGGTTTGTACCTTATGTATAGCGCCGTTTGCACATCTGAATTCCGTCTCGGACCCGGCGAGGTGACCGATCCGACACCGTTCCGACCCGTTGTAGCAGCTCAACGGCTCGAATGCGGGATGACTAATGCTCGTCGACCGGAGGCCAGTCGGCGACGGCCTCGGCACAGGGCGGGACGCCGACGTACTCGTGCAACCGGGACAGGCGCCGGTGGCCTGCGATCCGCAGGGCCGGGGAATGCCCGCGCGTACCGACGAGGGTTGGTGCGATGCCGACCCGCATCAGCGCCGTGGCGAGTGCCGCGTGCGACTCCGGAGCGTGGGGATCCAATCCGAGCTGGTAGCGGCCGGCATCCGAGTGACCGGCGGCGATCACCCACAGGCGCAGGGCCCGGAAACTCGGAACCCAGCCGGGGGGCATCGCCTTGACCGCTCCCGCGGACCAGGCCGCGTGCAGGGGATCGAGTTCATGGCAGGGCGCGGTCCGGGCCAGCGGCGTGCCCTCGTCCGAGACCGTCGACTCGGCTTCGAGGCCGGCCGCACGCATCTCGACGACGATCTGCTCTACCCGCCAGCGGTCGGCGACCACGATCGAGACCCGCGTACCGGTTTCGGAGCGGACGGCCTGTCCGTGCGCCGCGAGCAGCCCCGCGAGGTCGGCGTACGCGGGCTGTTCGGTCTCCGCGGAGAAAAACGACAACTGGCCCACGATTCGAGACTAGTGCTGTGTCTCGGAAATAGGTGGGCGGTTCAGGTGGCGCGTTCGCGACGCGCGGAGCGCTGCGGAACGGGAGCCAGACAACAAACCGCTCCCGCCTCGACGAATCGAAACGGGAGCGGTGGTTTGCCCCGACTGCTTGGTGCAGTCACACGCGGGTCTTCTCAGACAGCGCGGACGCCGGTGGCCTGCGGCCCCTTGGTGCCCTGACCGACCTCGAACTCGACCCGCTGGTTCTCCTCGAGGGTGCGGAAACCGGATCCCTGGATCTCGGAATAGTGGACGAACACGTCGTCGGAACCCTCATCAGGCGCGATGAAGCCGAAGCCCTTTTCCGCGTTGAACCACTTCACAGTTCCCTGTGCCATTCTTGCAATCCTTTACATATCAACTGTCGCGACACGATGGGTCATCGTGTCGTGGCCGGTCGACCGCCATACCTCAAAGAGCCCCGCGAAGATCTGCATCGATCCGCCAAACTAACCTCAGTACCACGGCTGCAACATGCTTGTCGCCCACCGGGCGGTGGGTCGCGAAAGCTGCGGCCGGAACCAGTCAATCATGTTCGGCCCCCCAGCGATAGTCACACGAACCAAAGTGAGTCAAAACCTCGTCAAACTTCAGACCAACGACACCAGCCGGTAACATCGACGCAGGTCGGAGACCCGTCGCTGCAACACTATTTCGAAGAGTTCTCACCAGAAGATGCAGTACTCCACATTCGGGACAGGCCTGTTGGCCCGCACCCTCGCGGGGTCCGACGCCGACCCCTCCCCGCTCACCCACCTCTCGGTAATCCCATCGCGCTCACCATCTTTCGACGCCTGGCCGGAGTGGGTGCCGCAGCCCCTGATCGACGCCTACGCCGACAACGGCATCGAGAAGGTGTGGACTCACCAGGCGCGCGCGGCCGACGCCGCATTCCGCGGCAATCATGTGGCTATTTGCACCGGGACCGCATCGGGCAAATCGATGTCGTATCAAATGCCCATTCTCACTTCTTTTCTGAACGAAAAGAATGCGACCGCGTTATACCTCGCGCCGACAAAAGCTCTCGGGGCCGACCAGATCCGGGCGGTGTCCTCGATCATCGCCGGGCGACCGGAGTTCGGGCACCTCCAGCCGTGCGCATACGACGGCGACACCGACCCCGAGATCCGGCAGTGGGCGCGCGCCCATTCGCGCTGGATCTTCACCAACCCCGACATGCTGCACATCGGCATCCTGTCCCATCACCACCGATGGCGTCAGTTCTTCCGGCATCTGCGGTTCATCGTCGTCGACGAATGTCACCACTACCGAGGCGTGTTCGGGTCTCACACCGCCCTGGTGATGCGGCGTCTGCTGCGGATCGCGCGGGCCGCCGGTGCCGATCCGGTCGTCATCGGCGCGAGTGCGACGGTCGCCGAACCGGCCGAGGCGCTGGGCCGGTTGATCGGTGAACCGGCCGTCGCGGTGACCGAGGACGCATCTCCCCGCGGGGAGCGGACCGTCGCCCTCTGGGAGCCCGATTTCCTGCCGGTGGTCACCGGCGAGAACGGTGCACCCGTCCGACGCTCGGCCGGCGCTGAATCCGCCCGACTGCTGGCCGATTTCGTGGTGGAAGGTGCTCGTACACTGTGTTTCGCCCGGAGCCGGCGGGGCGTCGAACTGACCGCACTCGGCGCGCGACACCTGTTGTCACAGAGCGCCCCCGAGCTCGAGTCCCGGATCGGCGCGTACCGGGCGGGATACCTGGCCGACGATCGGCGACGTCTGGAGAAGGCCATCTCCGACGGCGAACTGCTGGGCGTGGCCACCACCAATGCGCTCGAACTCGGCGTGGACATCAGCGGACTCGACGCCGTGATCGTCAGCGGGTACCCCGGAACGGTCGCCTCGTTCTGGCAGCAGGCCGGGCGCGCGGGACGCCAGCGCGAGTCCGGCGACTCACTCGTCGTGCTCGTCGCCCGCGACGACCCGCTCGACACCTACCTCGTGCATCATCCGGAGTCACTCCTCGGCAAACCCGTCGAGGCCACGGTCACCGACCCCGCCAACCCGTACATCCTCGGTCCGCACCTGCTGTGCGCCGCCATGGAGAAACCGCTGTCGGACAGCGAGATCGACGCCTGGAACGCCCGCGACGTGGCGCAGGACCTGGCCGCCGACGGCCTGCTGCGCAAACGTAAGTCCGGCTGGTACGTCACGGCCGGAACCGAACCCCACGCCGACGTCGACATCCGCGGCGGCATCGGCGGGCAGGTCCTGATCGTCGACACCACGACGTCGCAGCTGCTCGGTACCGTCGACACCGGCCGGGCCATGTCGACGGTGCACCCCGGCGCCGTCCACATTCACCAGGGCGAGACCTATCTCGTCGACGAGCTCGATCTCGACGACGGTCTCGCGCTGGCGCATCCGGAGGACCCGGACTGGACGACGTCGGCGCGGGAGACGACGGACATCAGCATCACCGCGACGCTCGCGAGCCGGCGATTCGGCCCGCTGACGGTCGCATTCGTGGAGGTCGACGTCACCCATCAGGTCGTCGGTTACCTGCGCACGTTGCGCACCGGAGAGGTGCTCGACGCCGTCGAGCTCGACATGCCCGAGCAGACCCTGAGCACCCGCGCCGTGATGTACACCCTCACACCGGAGGCACTCGCCGACGCCGGTGTCGACGAGACCCGGTTGCCCGGTTCGTTGCACGCCGCGGAACACGCGGCCATCGGCCTCCTCCCTCTGGTTGCGACCTGCGACAGGTGGGACATCGGTGGACTCTCGACCGACCTCCACCCGGACACCGGTCTGCCGACGGTCTTCGTCTACGACGGGTACATGGGCGGTGCCGGTTTCGCCGAACGCGGGCATTCGGCGTTCCTGACCTGGATCGACGCCACCCGAGACGCCGTGGCCAGCTGCGGTTGTGAGAGCGGTTGCCCGTCCTGCGTGCAGAGTCCCAAATGCGGCAACGGTAACGATCCGCTCGACAAGAATGGCGCAGTAGCCGTCCTGGATCTTCTCCGTCGGGAATACTTGGCCCATGCATGACGAGGCATCCGACCGGGGGACCCACACGTATCGTCAGGTCACCCGACCCTCTCGTGCCTTCTTCCTGCTCGCCCGCCCGACGCAGAACACCGACCAGTTGCCGTCGTCCATCGGCGAGCGCGACGTGTTCTTCTCCGAAGACGAGGCGCTCGACGCCCTGGACCTCCACTACGCCTGGTGCGCGGCCCGTTCCGGAGGTTTCACCGATGTCGTGACCACGGCACAGTGGTATCTGCAGACGGCGATGGTCGGTCCGCGGGTCACCGCCTCCCTCGGTGAGGTCTATCTGGCGTCCACCGATGCCCACTCCGGTGAAACCTGGGCAGCAGCAGGCGGTTTCCTCACCGAGGGGGAACTCATCCACTGGTCGTCGTTCGTCCGGGCCGCCCGATCGTGGATTCCGCTGAACACCGGGACCGATGCGCTCGAACTCGCCTATCGCGGCGACACCGACGTGCACTTCCACCAATTGTGGTTCGCGCCCATGCAGTCCATCCGGGTGTACCCCAAGCGGATCTCCGTCGAATCCGACGGTCTCGGGTAGGGCCGCCCTTCGGCACGGGGTCAGTCCACCGGTCCCGCGCGCGCCTGGGCGGTGGCGTCGCTCGTCCCGAAGCTCCCGAGTGCCACCGGCACCCGAACCGTCACCACCACATCGTCTCCGGCGGTACGGCACTCCACGAGCTCGGCCCCCGAGTCCTGTCGGCGGCTCAGATCTCGTGCCGCCGCGCATGGATTCGGCTCACCCGCGGCATGCTCGATCGCCGCGGCCAGAGCGGACAGATCGGCCGCCGACTGGGCGCGGTGGCGGGCGAGCACCGCTGCCCCGACATAGATCACCATCACGAGAACCGCAGCCAGCGCCGCGATCACGAATGCGCCCAACACCGTTGCGTGACCGTCGTCGTCGGCGATCAGCCCACGACGGCGCGTCATGGCCCCACCCCCGGCGCGAACACCACCTGATCCGCACCTGTCGGCTCCTTGGCCGCGACCGCCCGGGCCGACACCGTGAGACCCGGCAGCATCGCCACACCCGATCGGACCTCGACCACGACGACCCGATCGTCCGCATCCGAGATCGACACGCGCGCACCGTCTCCGACCAGCCGTTGCGCGACCTCGCGCCCCGAAGCATCACCCGCAGCGGACAGGCGAGCCACCTCGCGCGCCGCATCGGTACAGCGGATCTGGGTGGTCACCGCGGCGACCGCACCCACGGCGATGAGCACCATGACGACGATCGCGGCGATCGCGTACGCGGCCTCGACCGTCACCATGCCTGATTCGTCGGCGAGCAGGCGTCGCAGCCACTTTCGGCGGTTCATCAACCGACCGAGGTGTTGAGCGCCTTTCCGATGATGCCCGTCAGGGCACTCACGATGTTGTCACCGGTGACCACCGTGTAGAGGATCGCCCCGAACGCCGCCGCGGCGATGGTGCCGATCGCATACTCCGCAGTGGACATGCCTTCCTCGTCGGTCATCAGGCGCGTCATGTGCGCGCCGAGACGTCCGATCACATCGCTTCGATCGTGCGGCGCCGCGGCCTGGGTGGCGTCGTGGGTCCGGAACATGGTGCGTGACATGGTCTCTCCTGGGAGTCGATGGAACCGAGTGAACGGTGTTGCACGTACTTGGACGCAGCGCGTCGCCGTTCGGATCCCTCGGATTTGCCGACCATGCCGTTCCGGCGCAAACCCGGACGATCGTCAGTTACGAGGTCGACCACACCCCGAGTTCGTTGCCGCTGGGATCGGTGAAGTGGAACCTACGACCACCGGGGAAAGCATAGGGGCCGTTCACGATCTCGCCACCCGCCGCGCGCACCCGCTCCACTGAGGCGTCGAGATCGTCGGAGTAGAGCAGCACCAGGGGACCACCGCGTACGGCCGCGACCTCGCTCGTCGCGAGACCCCCGACCTCGGGCAGGTCCGGGCCGCCCGGATTCGCGATCCCCGCGTATGCGGGACCGTAGTCGTTGAACTGCCAGCCGAACGCAGCTGCGTAGAACGCCTGCGTCGCGGCCGAGTCGGTGACGGTGAGTTCGATGTAGTCGATGGCATGGTGTCGGTGCCCGGAGTCGGTCATGGAGAACATTCTGCGTCGTCGCACCGACAAGCACGTCAGATCGAACCCAGAACCGACGAGGCGAGCCCGACGACGACCGGGACGATCCCGAGACAGATGAACGCGGGCAGGAAGCACAGTCCGAGCGGGCCGCTGATCGCGACACCGGCCCGTTCGGCGGCGGCGAGTGCGTCGTCGTGCGCCCGGCGTCGAACATCATCGGCGAGTTCGGCGAGGCCGCCGGCCAGCGACGAGCCGGCCCGCGCCGACCGGCGCGCCATCGCGGCGAGTGCATCGAGATGGTCGTCCGACGTCTCGCCGTCCGGTCCGTCGAGCAGGGCCGACCATGCCGCGTCCGGATCGGCGCCCAGCTGCAGCAGGTCGGCGACGTGAGCGAGGGGCGCCGCCATCGACGCCGGCGCGCGTTCGGCGACCACCGAGGCCGCGGTCCCCACCGGCAGACCGGCGCGTAGGCACACCGCGAACAGATCGAAGGCCGCCGCGACCGCGAACGGATCGTCGGCGGAAGGGCCGGCACCAAGCCACCGCGGCGTGCGATCGGGCGGTGGCGGATCGGTCACCCGATAGAGCAGCCAGCGCGGCGCAGGCCAGATCCACAGCGCGGCCGCGAGCAGCACCGCCGAACACGCCGTACCGGTGAGGCCGCCGGAGATCAACGTGCCAGCACCTTGCCGGTGATGCGCTCGGACCAACCGATCCCCGCGGCGACCAGAGCGCACCCGACCACCAGCAGGATCCCACCCAGGCCACCGCCGAGGAGGACCTGGATCGGACCCGCACCGGTCGCCTGACCCAGGGCGATCCCGAGTAATGGCAGACCGGCGAGGACCGCCGCCGTCGCCCGCGGTCCCGACAGTCCGGCTCGCGTCCGATCCGCGAAGCCACGCCGCGCCTGAAGATCCGAACGCACCGCACCGAGCAGGTCGACCATCGGCAGGCCGCGGTCCTCGGCGATCTGCCAGGCCACGCCGATACGACGCCAGGACGCCTCGCCCGAGACCCTGCCCGCCAGGCCGGCCCCGGACACCGGGTCGATCACCGACCCGCCCAGGGCGGCCCGGAACGCCATCGACTCCAACCCGTTCGCGATCTCCGCTCCGGTGGCCGGGTCATGGGGCTCGCGACGACGGAGTTCGGCGACCGCGACCTCACAGGCCCGGACCGGTGGCGCACCCACCGACAGTTCGGCGATCATCAGCGACAGCCCCAGGAGCAAGTCATCCGACTGGCGGTCGAGGCGCTTCTCCGCCGACCGCCGCCGACGTACCCACAGCACGACCGTCACGACGATCGCGGCAGCGACGGCGGCCGGCAACCCGCCGACCAGGAGCGCCCCGAACGGGACCGTCATCGGGATCAGCACGGCCGGTGCCGATCTCCGGGCGGGGCGGGGTTGTTCGGACACCGTCTGGAGTCGGCTTCTCGCTCGCGGCGCGGCCGACAGCGGCACCGCGATTCCGACGGCTCCCAGGACCAGCGCGGCGGCGACCGGCGTCGACATCATCGTCGGTCCCCCGACACCGGCCCACGCCCGGCGACCAACCGGTCGAAGTGATCGCGCTCCGCCGTGAAACCGCTGTTCCGCAACCAGATCGGCACGATCGTCACGCGTCCGGCGTCGTCACGCCGGACGACCCCGATCTCGGCGAGTCCGCGGGTCCCGCCCGCGTTGCGCGCCACGCCTAGCACCACCTGCAGTGCGGCACCCAGCTGACTGTGAAGAGCGTCGCGGGCCATGCCTCCGAGGGCGGCGAGGGCCTCCATCCGCGCCGGCACCTCCGACGTCGAGTTCGCGTGGACCGTGCCGGCACTCCCGTCGTGCCCGGTGTTCAGCGCGGTGAGGAGGTCGATGACCTCACCGCCGCGAACCTCTCCGACGATGATCCGGTCGGGTCTCATCCGAAGTGCCTGACGGACCAGGGTCCGCACCGGCACCTCGCCCACGCCTTCGACATTCGACGCGCGCGCGACCAACCTCACCACCTGCGGATGGCGCGGGGCCAGTTCGAGCGCATCTTCGACGCAGACGACCCGCTCGCGCGGATCCATCGCTCCGATCAATGCGTTGAGCAGGGTCGTCTTGCCGGTCCCGGTACCGCCGATCACCAGGAATGCCAGGCGGTTCCGGAGGATGTCCTCGATGATCGGCACCACCTCGGACGGGATCGCGCCGCTCTCGACGAGGCTGGGCAGATCCTTGGACGCCGAACGCAGGACCCGCAAGGAGATACATGTCCCGTCCGCGGCAAGCGGCGGGATGATCGCGTGCAGCCGCACGGTGTATCCGCGCCGACCGACGTTCGACAACTGCCCGTCGACCCAGGGCTGGGCGTCGTCGAGCCGCCGCCCGGCGCCCAGGGCCAGCCGACCCGCGAGGCGGCGTACCGACGCCTCGTCCGGGAAGCGGATCGTCGTCTGCTCGAGCCCGGATCCGCGGTCGACCCAGACCTCGTCGGGACCGGCGACCAGGATGTCGGCGATGTCGGGTTCGGCGAGGAGTTGCTCGAGCTTGCCCGCCCCGGTCAGCTCGGTCTGCAGGAAGCGGAGAGCGGCGAGCAGGTCGGTGTCACCCAGCACTCCCCCGGCCTCGGCGCGGATCGCGTCGGCGATGACGGCCGGACTCGGGTCGGCCGCGTCGGCGGCCAGTCGCGAGCGAACCCGGTCCAACAGCGCCTCGTCGGCCGGTCCGTCGATTCGCGCCTGGGTCACGACGCACGCTGGCGGCGCTCGGCGACCCTGGCGTGCACGGTGTGCGCCGCGCGTCCGAGCGGACTGCGAGGCCGCAACCGCAACGGACCACCCTCCAGCCGCCCCGCGAGACGGGGCTCCGGCCGATAGGCGGCGAGCAGTGGGAGTCCGATGGCATCCGCGACCTGTTGCGGACGCAACCCGCCGGGCGACGGGCCGCGCACCACCAGCTCGACGGCCACCTCGTCACCGACGACACGGTCGACGATGCGTCGAGCCGCGGCGCATCCGCCGACGGTGAGTGTGGTCACCACCACCACGACATCGGACGACGCGATCGCGGCGCGCACCACCGGCGCGTCGGACCTGGGCAGGTCGAGCACGACGAGATCACCATGAGTGTGCCCGGCGTCGATGACCGCGGTGACCGCGTCGACACTCAACCCGGCGCTCGGCAGGCGTTGTGAGGTCAACACCGCCAGGCCCTCGCCCGCGTTCGGCAGCGCCTGGTGGAGCGCCGTACCGCCGACGACGCCGCCGTCGAGCGAGAGATCCTGCCACCGCAGCCCGCGGCGGCGCTCGATGCCCAGCAGGAGATCGGCTCCGGCGCCCATGTCGTCGAGGTCGAGCAGAAGCGTGGGCGACTCGGCACCTGCCGACGTCAGCGCAACCGCCGCGGCCAGGGTCGACGCCCCGGCACCACCGTGAGCACCGATGAGCGCCACGACCCCCGCAGGTCGGCGTCTGGGCACCCGGCACTCCGTCAGTACCCGGACGAGGCGTCCTTCGTCGGCCGGGAGCGTCGACGCGTCCTCGATACCCAGTTCCATCGCCATCCGCCAGATGTGTGCTCCCGGTTCGGTCGCACTCACCAGTACGAGACCGGGTCGCCGAGGTGGGCGCACCCGGGCGAGAACGGCGATCGCGGACGGGTCGGCCGCGACGGCCCGGGCGGTCAGCCATTCGCGACGGCAGTCGTCCGCCGGCGCGCTGAGCACGTGGTATCCGGCTGCGGCGGCGCAGCGTGCGACGTCGTCGTGGAGGTCGGGGTCTACGAGAACCAGGAGTTCATCGGGCATGCGGCCGATCATCCGGCAGATGAGCGTTCCGACGGGCGGGATCGCGGGCGGTTGGGGATGGCGACGAAGGCTGTGGACAAACTCGCGCAACCGGCGGGATCTCGGGATACAACAGACCCCAGACAGAGGACAACCCCGGCCAGGGGGGGGAGGAGGCCGGGGTCGTCACGTTTCAGCCCCGGGGGGTCGGGCTGAAACGCACCGGTATGAGAACCGGGTACCGATGACTATACACACGGGTTTGGATTATTTGCAAGCACAACAATCCTATTCACTAATGTCCGTTCTACTGCGGAGTAACCAGGAGATCGAATGCGACGCCCGTTCCGGGCGCCCATTCGGGAATCGCGATTCAGGTCCGCGAATCGCGCAACGTCTTTGCAACGTTCCCGCTCGAGGCCGCCGAATGCCCTGACCGGACACCCACCACCCCCGAACCGCCGGCAAATTCCGTCGAAGATGCTGCGTCACAGAGTTATTCGTCGCCATCCGCAAGTTGTTCAACATTCCGACGCCGAACGCTTGATGTGATCGGCGTCACGGTGTAGAACAGTGGTTACGGAATCTCGGAAGGCCAAGTTCGATCCGGAAGAGAAGGAACGGACCCCCACGCCGAGCACTTCCCAGCACGGGCGGCAAGCACCCACGCGGAGCACGCCGCATATGGCAAAAGTGTTGTGCGCCTGCGACATCACAGTCAGGACGACCGACCGCCACCACTCGATGCGCCACCGCCTTCCTCTCGTGAGGCGCCAGGCCCGAGAGGAATGGCCCACAGCTGGCAGCACGTGGACGGTCAGTAATCCCGACTCGCGATCAATCGCCGAGGCGGTGACCACAACCCACCAAGCACGCTTGGTAACTTGAGTCCGTGCTACGCGGGCGGCAACCGCGTCGTTTACGACGCCGGCGGCCGCCCGCAGTGCTGTCCGGGCCGGGTTCGAGACCTCGCGAGACTAACCCGACCGGGCCGCGTCCGCAATCGACTTCGCCTCGGCCGCACCGGCTTCCAGAGCCTCGCAGCAGAAGATGATCCAGTCCCGCAGGCCCGACTCGGTACCAGCCCCGAAGTTCGTAGCCAACGTGCGATACTCGCCGACCCGCTTGAACCAGGTCACCTCCGGCACGCCGAGGCAGTGCGGGTCCAGCCCGGTCGCGGCGCCGACGAGCCGAGACGCGGCACGAGCGACGACACCGTTGGCAGCGGGGAAAGCGTCCACCGCCAGCAGCTCGCCGTGCACCACCGCCACGAGCACCGGCGCCGGGACCGAGGTGGCGCCGGTTGTCAACTGCCCCAACAAGTTGAGACGTTCGGCGACATCCGTCCCACGCCGGGGCCGCCCGAGATCTTCCGGGTCGTCGACGAGGTCCGCGGCGGCGAGGGTGTGCAACCTCGCCAGCGCCTGCGCGGGAGCCCGGCGGATCACCGAGGTGAGTGTGACCAGCGAATCGCCGTCGAGGGCCTGCGACACCCGCATCGCGCCGGCCAAAATCGGGTCGTCGAAGTCGCCATCACGTCGGAGCTCGACACTTCCGCCGTCGATCGCGGCCGAGGACCGACCCGCCCGCCACGACGCCTCGGTGGCGGTCTTGTCCCATCCTCGCAGGTTGGCGGGGTGCCGGTGCACTGCGGAGAGGGCATCCCGTGCTCGATCGGCGGCGGCGGCGACGCCGGGCAGCTCCAGCAGGGGCAACAGTGGGTCGGTGGTCACGCACCGACGATAGTTGCGGCCGCGGACCGCTCACCAGGTCGCCCTCGGTTCGGTCGATCAGGGCTACGGATTCGGACACCCACGGTGTCAGCCGAATGGGCGCCGATGATCCATTGTTAGTCGCCGTTTCAGATAATGCGCACCTGAAATTGTTCACGGTGTTCGTCAGTTGACTGACTGAAACGCATCGCTCCCGACGTCGGCGCGGTCCAGAGGGCATCCCGACCGCTCGTCGCCGCTTACCCGCCGTTCGTCGCCAATCGGCCGCGCTCACATACCGGACGGTTCCAGCCTAGACCGCGACGTGACTACGCTCACACTGATTGCCCGTTCTGACGCCAGGTCACCCTACTGTTGAGTGACCGCCGTCGACAGCGAAAGGCCCTTGTCACCGATGTCCTCCACCGTCCAGGCATTTCCTCCCTCCGACGAGTTCGCCGCCCAGGCCAACGGCACCGCCGAGATGTATGACCATGCCGATGCCGACCGCCTCGAGTTCTGGGCCGAGCAGGCCCGGCGGCTGGACTGGGCCACCGAGTTCACCACCACCCTCGACTGGTCCGACGCCCCGTTCGCCAAGTGGTTCGTCGGAGGCAAGCTCAACGTCGCGGTCAACTGCGTGGATCGGCACGTCGCCGCAGGCAAGGGCGACCGCGTCGCCATCCACTGGGTCGGTGAACCCGGCGACACCCGCGACCTCACCTACAGCCAGCTGCTCGCCGAGGTCAGCAAGGCCGCCAACTACTTCTCGTCCATCGGGCTGGTCGCCGGCGATCGCGTCGCCATCTACATGCCGATGGTCCCCGAGGCCCTGATCTCGATGCTCGCCTGCGCCCGCCTCGGCCTCACCCACTCCGTGGTCTTCGCCGGCTTCTCCTCCGGAGCGCTGCGCTCCCGCGTCGACGACGCCGAGGCCAAGCTCGTCATCACCACCGACGGGCAGTACCGCCGCGGCCAGCCGGCGCCGTTGAAGACCCAGGTCGACGAGGCGCTCGGCACCGGCGACGACGCCGCGAAATCCGTCGAGAAGGTCCTCGTCGTGCGTCGTACCAACCACGACCCCGACCTGAACTGGGTCGAAGGCCGCGACGTGTGGTGGGAAGACACCGTCGACGAACAGTCCGACACCCACGACGCCGAGGCCTTCGACGCCGAACACCCACTCTTCCTGCTCTACACCTCGGGCACCACCGGCAAGCCCAAGGGCATCGTCCACTCCTCCGGCGGTTACCTCACCCAGGTCAGCTACACGTTCCACTACGTCTTCGACCACAAAGAAGGCCGCGATGTCTTCTGGTGTGGCGCCGACATCGGCTGGGTGACCGGCCACTCCTACCTCGTCTACGGTCCGCTCTCCAACGGCGCGACCGAGGTCGTCTACGAGGGAACCCCCAACTCCCCCAACGAACACCGCCACTTCGAGATCATCCAGAAGTACGGCGTCACCATCTACTACATCGCGCCGACCCTGATCCGCACCTTCATGAAGTGGGGACGGGAGATTCCCGACGCCCACGACCTGTCCAGCATCCGGCTGCTCGGCAGCGTCGGCGAACCGATCAACCCCGAGGCCTGGAAGTGGTACCGCGAGGTCATCGGCGGCAACTCCGCGCCCATCGTCGACACCTGGTGGCAGACCGAGACCGGCGCCATCATGATCTCGCCGCTGCCCGGCGTGACCGCGACCAAGCCGGGATCGGCGATGAAACCCCTGCCCGGTATCAGCGCCAACATCGTCGACGACCAGGGCAACCCGGTCGGCGCCGGTGAGCAGGGCTACCTCGTGCTCGACCAGCCGTGGCCGTCGATGCTGCGCGGGATCTGGGGCGACGACGAGCGCTTCCGCGACACGTACTGGTCACGGTTCGCCGAGCAGGGCTGGTACTTCGCCGGCGACGGCGCCCGCTACGACGAGGACCACGCACTCTGGGTCCTCGGACGCGTCGACGACGTCATGAACGTCTCCGGCCACCGCATCTCCACCGCCGAGGTCGAGTCCGCGCTCGTCGGGCACTCCGGTGTCGCCGAAGCCGCGGTCATCGGCGCCGCCGACGAGACCACCGGCCAGGGCATCGTCGCCTTCGTCATCCTGCGCGAGGGCGTGGAGAACACCGGCGACCAGCTGATCGCCGAACTGCGCCAGCAGGTGTCGGTGGAGATCTCGCCGATCGCCAAACCCCGCGAGATCAACGTCGTCCCCGAACTGCCCAAGACACGCTCGGGCAAGATCATGCGCCGCCTGCTCAAGGACGTCGCCGAAGGCCGCGAACTCGGCGACACCTCCACCCTCGTCGACCCCTCGGTCTTCGAAGCGATCCGCGCGAAGAAGGCCTGAGGCCGTTCGAGTTCTCCAGGGCCTGCCGACCTGAGGTCGGCAGGCCCTGCCCGTCTTCGCGCCACTCCATTCGACGGGTGGCTCGCCACCCCATTCGACGGGTGGCTCGCCACCCCATTCGATGGGTGGCTCGCCACCCGGACCGCCCGCGCATGGCAACATATGGCCATCAGCCGAACAACGGAGGATTCTGTGAGCCCCAACGAGCACGGCCTGCCCGACGCGGGCCGGGACTCCGTCCCGTCGATCCCGCTCTCCGACGCCAACGCCGGCCGCAACGGCGAGCCGACGATCGGAAGCCTGGTCAAGGACGCGACCGCCAGTGTCTCCACCCTGTTCCGATCCGAGGTCGCGCTCGCCAAGGCCGAGCTGGTCACCGAGGCCAAGAAGGCCGGCGCGGGCACCGGGCTGCTCATCGTCGCCGGTGTGATGGCGCTCTACGCGAGCTTCTTCTTCTTTTTCTTCCTCGCCGAACTGCTCGACGAGTGGGTCTGGCGCTGGTTGGCGTTCCTCATCGTGTTCCTCATCCTGGTGGCGGTCACCCTGATCGCCGCGTTCGTCGGATACCTGTTCTTCAAACGCGTGCGCGGACCCGCGAAGACGATCGAGACGGTCAACGAACTGCCGACCGTCCTGCCCCACCGCGGCGCGGCGCACGACACCACCACGCACCCGAGAATCCCGCCCGCCCGCGAAGGGTGATCCGTGAGCGAGGAGCCCGACCCCTCGACCGTTCGTCTCCCGGGTGATTGGGAGCATCTCGACGTCCGCGCCAACGGAGTCCGTTTCCACGCCGTCCAGCCCGCCGGCGTTCCCGCCGATGACCGCCCGCTGGTACTGCTGCTGCACGGTTTCGGCGAGTTCTGGTGGAGCTGGCGACATCAGCTGACCGCGCTCACCGACGCCGGCTTTCGCGCCGTCGCAGTCGACCTCCGCGGCTACGGCGACACCGACAAACCACCGCGCGGCTACGACGGCTGGACCCTGGCCGGCGACACCAACGGCCTCGTCCGCGCGTTCGGACACACCCGGGCCACCCTGATCGGACACTCCGACGGCGGCCTGGTCTGCTGGGCGACCGCCGCGCTGCACCCACGCGTCGTCGACCGGATCGTCGTCATCGCGTCCCCGCACCCCCGCGCCCTGCGTCGACGCGTGTTGCGCGACAAGGCACAACGCGCACAGTTCTTACCTCTGTTCCTGCGCAACCAGATCCCCCGCCTCGGTGAACGGCAGGTCACCCGCGACGACGCGGCCTTCGTGTCCGACTACTTCGCGGAACGGTCGTCTGCCCCCTGGCGCGGTGAACCCGACTACGCGCACACCGTCGAACTCAACCGGTCGGCCATGCTGATCCCCAACGTCGCGCACTGCAGCCTGGAGTACCGGCGCTGGGCGTTCCGTTCGCAGTTCCGGCCCGACGGCGCCCGCTTCATGGAACTGATGGACCAGCGGCTGCATCTCCCCGTGCTGGCCCTCCGAGGCCGCGACGACCCGTACATCCTCGACGACGCGATTGCCGACAGTCACCGATGGGCCGCGCACCAGACGTATCGGCAGGTCGAGGGCAGCGGCCACTTCGTCCATCAAGAACAACCGGCCACGGTGACCGAGCACATCCTCGAGTTCCTACGCCACGAACCCGCACCCACCGCCGACGTCCCCCGCCGATCGGCCCGCAAGGTCAGGCGAGGACGCAGCGTTGCGTACTCACCCGCTCGCTTCGTCGCTCGGATTCGTCGAAGTCGGAGCGCACCTGGCGGGCGGTGAGCACGAAACCGGTCTCGTCGGCGGCATTCTCGGCCGCGCCGAAGACCACACCGAGCACCTCGCCGTCCGAGTTCAGCAGCGGCCCACCCGAATTGCCCTGCCGAATCAGACCACGGACGGCGTAGACCTCACGGGTCACCTGCCCGGTCCGGTAGATGTCGTCACCGGTGTGGGCGAAGACCGCACGCACCCGCAGCGGACTCACATAGAACGGTCCGGCCTCGGGGAAACCGAGTGCGATGGCGTCGTCCCCGGTCGACGCGGGGCGTGAGGCGAACCGCAGGGCCGGCGCCCGGAGGCCCGGGACGTCGAGCACCGCGATGTCGTTCTCGCTGTCGAAGAGCACGACGCGCGCCGGGAGCTGCGCCCCCGTCGAGGTCTGGACCTCCAGCCGTTCGGTGCCCGCGACCACGTGCGCGTTCGTCATGACGCGCTCCGGAGAGACGACGAACCCGCTCCCCTCGAGAGCCTGTCGGCAGCTCGGTGCCACGCCCTCGATCTTCACCACGCTGGGACGCGCCTGCGTCACCACCGGCAGTTCGGCCAGCGCCTGATCGGGAGGGTCGACGTTCGTCGACGGGGTGCTGACGAACGGGAGCTTCGGGAGTCCCGAACTGTCCAGGAGCGCCTTGAAGTCGTCCGGGATGTCGTCGACCCACTGCGGCGACACCGCGTCGACCCCGGTGAGCACCTTCGAGTCCCGAACCGCCCCGGCGATCGCCGGGTCGGCGGACTCGCGCAGCGGGATCGCCAGCAGGCCCGCGGCCAGCAACACCGCGACCACCTGCAAGAGCGAGCCGACTCCGCTGTCGACGGCGCGCAGCCCGGGCGACCGGATGCCACCGCGAGCCGCACGTCCCAGAACCATGCCGGCCACCTCGCCGACGACCACGAGCACGACCAGCACCAGAATCCCGGCGAGCACCCGCACCTGCAGATCGTCGAACTGCTCGATCAGGCGGGGCGCGAGCAGCAGACCGGCTACGGCGCCGAGTGCGACTCCGATGAACGCCAGGGCCGAGGCGACCGCACCCGACCGGTACCCGCTGGCCGCCGCGAGCAGGGCGATGCCGATCACGATGATGTCGACCCACGTCGAGCCGGTCATCGGGTACCTCCGGGCTCGGCGTTACCGGCGTCGACCACGTCGCGGTCGTCCGGGTGCAGCTCCGCGAACCCGGATTCCTGCCGGCTCCCGGCGAGCTCGATCATCTTCTCCAACGAACGAACGTCGGCGGAGTCCCACGGACGGTCCCAGCCGGACACCTCGCTGATGGCGGCGATGAGCCCACCCGTGAATCCCCAGACGAGCAACTGGTCGACGAAGAACGCGGGCCCCTTGTAGACGATGCCGACCGCCTTGCGGCGGACCTGGAACCGGTTGTCCGGGTTCAGCAACTCGCGCAGTTTGATCCGGTCCACGCGCGCGGTCTCGCCTTGGTCGACGACGCGCACCTCGCTCGGGCGGTGCCAGTAACCGATCACCGGGACGACGTCGAAGCCCGAGACCCCGACGGGAAAGCTCGGCAGGGTCGCGAGGATCGTCACCCCGGATGCGTCGAGGCCGGTCTCCTCCGCCGCCTCGCGCAGCGCGGTGCCCACCGGGAAGTCGTCGCCGGGATCGGCCGCGCCCCCGGGGAACGCGACCTGCCCGCTGTGCTGGCGAAGTGTGGGAGCGCGCTCGGTCAGCAGGACCTCGGCGTCGGCCGGCACCCCGCCGGGATGATCGTCGGCCGACTCCCACGAACCCGAGAACAGGATCAGAACGGCCGCCGACCGGGAGTTGGTCGGCAACATCGACGCCCAGCGCGATCGATCCCCGCCGCGGTTGTCGACGCTTTTCCTGACGGCGCTGACATCGTCGGTCAACGCCCGCAGCCACGGCGGGATCTCGTCCCTCGGGACCAGCGGTCCCGCATCGGCGCGCGAACGCCCGCTCATATCCGCACGCCCAGATGCTCGGCCACCGAATCGGCGATCTCCTCCGGACTGTCGAAGACACCGGGATAGACCTCGGCGACCGTGCCGTCGGGTCGAAGGAAGACGGTCGACGGGAACACCCTGGGTGCGTTGATGGCCGCGGCCACCTTTCCGTCGAGGTCGAGCACGGACGGCAAGCGGACTCCGATCTCGGTGAGCAGCGTCAGCGGGAAGAACGGGTTGCTACCGCCTTCCTTGGCGTGCAGGGCCAGCACGGTGACCCGGTCACCGGCCCGCGCGGCGAACTCCTCGAAGTAGGGCAGCTCGGTCTTGCACGGACCGCACCACTGCGCCCAGACGTTGATGACGAGCGGTCGGCCGGCCGTCGAGGCACCGAGGTCGTAGGGCGCTCCGGTACTCAAGCAGGGTTCGACGACGCCGTCGAGGACGGAGTCCGGCGACTCCGGCAGTCCGGTGACCGGGCAGTCCGGCAGGTCGGCGGTGCTGCGCGCCTCCGCCAAACGCGCCTCGTCCACCGGCGCATCGATCGGGCGGACTCCACTCGACGAGGGCGGTGCGCTCGACATCGGCGACGGATCGTCCCCGCGCGGCCAGATCGCCACGATCAGCGCGATCATCACGACCACGAAGACCACGGTCCACCGCGCGGCAGGTGGAAACCGAGAACCCCGGGGTGACGTCGGCCCGCTTGGTTCGCTCACGGGGCCGCGATCCCGGCCAGCGCGAGGAGATGCTCGGTCTCCGGCCCTTTCACCAGGGCCGCGGCCTCGGCCTTGTCCATCGGTCCGGTGCCCACCGACGGACAGTCCTTGGCGAGGACGCACACCCCGCAGGCCGGCTTGCGCGCATGACACACCCGTCGGCCGTGGAAGATCACCCGGTGCGACAGATCCGTCCACTCCCGCCGCTCGATCAGCTCGCCGACGGCGTGCTCGACCTTCACCGGATCGGTCTCCTCGGTCCACTGCCAGCGCCGGACCAGGCGGCCGAAGTGGGTGTCGACGGTGATGCCGGGCACACCGAAGGCGTTGCCCAGCACCACGTTCGCGGTCTTGCGCCCGAACCCGGGCAGCGACACCAGATCCTTCAGATTGTCCGGGACCTCCCCGTCGAACCGCTCGACGAGCGCCTGCCCGAGTCCGATGATCGAGTTCGCCTTGTTCCGGTAGAAGCCGGTGGGACGGATCATCTCCTCGAGCTCGGTGCGGTCCGCCCCGGCATAGTCCGCGGCCGTCCGGTATCTGGCGAACAGCGCGGGGGTGGTCATGTTCACGCGCACATCGGTGCACTGCGCCGACAGGATCGTCGCCACCGAGAGCTCGAGCGGGTCGGTGAAGTCGAGCTCGCAGTACACGTGCGGGAAGGCGACCTGGAGGGTCCGATTCATCCGCCGAGCGCGCCGGACCAATCCGAGATGGGTCTCCTGCTTGCGTGCCGGGGTCGGTCCCGCGGCCGCAGACTTGCGTGCGCTCACCTGATTCAGGTTAGCGATGCGCACGGCGAAGCCCGATTCCGCTGGCCCCCGACACGGGGCGAAGCACTCTCACACACCTCCTGAATGGAACATCACCGCAGGTCAGAACCGCGTGTTCGCCCTGGGAGAAGGGCTGGTCACGGCCACATCGGCGTGCTCACGCGCAACCTACGGTCAGGTAACAAGTCAATGACGGCGGCCCTCTCGATGCGGTTCCGGGCGGGTCGATTGTGTTTACTTGTCCCCATGCACGGTCTCGCGGCGCTGCTGTTCCCGGCTGTACTCATGTTGTTCGCCATGGGCATGGACAAGGTCCAGTCCCGGATCGACCGCTCGGCGGTCTCACGCGATGAGGTGGAGGACTTCCTCGACTCGGCCGACGCCCAGAACGTCCAGACCCTCGCCCGCGAGGGCATGCCGGCCGCGCTCGACGAACTCCGCGACCGACGGGTCACCCGTCACGAATCAGCGGTGTCCGGCCACACCGAATCGCCGCAGCGGGCCAGCTGACCGGCCGTCGCCACCCCCGCTTCCGTACCGCCCGACCACCGCGTCGACACTCCGCCAATCGGACACACCCGCAATGAGCTTCCAGTGACCCATCCAACACATATGCTTGTGCGCGGGGTAGCGTAGCCAACGGCGCGATCTGACGCGGGCTGTAGAGAGATTCGAGAAAGGTTCCCTAGGTGGAAGAAGTACTGGCGCGGGCGGGCATATTCCAGGGCGTCGAGCCCTCCGCCGTCGCGGCGCTGACCAAGCAGCTTCAGCCCGTCGACTTCCCTCGCGGACACGTGATCTTCCACGAAGGCGAGCCCGGCGATCGGCTCTACATCATCATGTCCGGCAAGGTGAAGGTCGGCCGACGCTCGCCCGACGGACGCGAGAACCTGCTGACGATCATGGGCCCGTCCGACATGTTCGGCGAACTCTCCATCTTCGATCCCGGCCCCCGTACCTCGTCGGCGACGACAGTCACCGAGGTCCGCGCGGTGTCGATGGACCGTGACGCGCTGAAGGCGTGGATCAAGGACCGTCCGGAGATCGCCGAGCAGCTGCTGCGCGTGCTGGCACGCCGCTTGCGCCGCACCAACAACAACCTCGCCGACCTCATCTTCACCGACGTGCCCGGTCGCGTCGCCAAGCAGCTCCTGCAGCTTGCGCAGCGCTTCGGCACCCAGGAGGGCGGCGCGCTGCGCGTCACCCACGACCTGACCCAGGAAGAGATCGCCCAGCTCGTCGGCGCATCGCGCGAGACCGTCAACAAGGCGCTCGCCGACTTCGCCCAGCGCGGATGGCTGCGCCTCGAGGGCAAGAGCGTGCTCATCGCCGACTCGGAGCGTCTCGCGCGCCGCGCGCGCTGACTCGAGTTCATCACGAAGCCGCTCGCTCCTCCGGGAGCGAGCGGCTTTGCTTCTCCCCGCTCCCGGAGGTGCGAGCGGCGTTGCTTCTCCCCGCTCCCTGAGGTGCGAGCGGCGTTGCTCCTCCCCGCTCCCTAATCCGAAGAGTTAGGTGAGGTGGCTGCTCAGGCCGCTCCGTGGGGTGTGATGGTGACGTCGTATCCGAGTTTGTGTAGGTCGTAGATGGCGCGGTTCTTGGTGCGTTCGGGGTGGCGTTGCTGGTGGTAGTCGGGGCCGGGTTCGTCGTAGACGACGTTGTCGGTGAGCATGATCCAGACCACGGTGAGCAGGGTGTGCTCGAGGGCGACGA